>DAOVJZ010000252.1 GCA_030632035.1 Granulosicoccaceae bacterium
GCTAACTGCGTACACATTCTGGTTACCATGCTGCATGAAATGCGCCTGGGCCGTCAGAAAAAAGAGGCTATCGTTGAAAGCCTTCGCGTCAACATGCAACCCATCTCTCTGGCCAGCCTCACAACAGCAATAGGTTTTTTAAGCATGTTATTTGCTGATGTGCCTCCCTTTCATCATCTCGGAATCATGACGTCGGCAGGCGTTATCGTTTCATTTATTTTATCTGTTGCCTTCCTGCCTGCATTTATGACGATATTCCCTGTTAAAGCTACACTGCAAAAAGATGATGACAGCCATTTCATGATTAGCCTTGGTAATTTTGTAGTTGCGAAAAAACGGAGCCTGATATGGGTAATGGGAATCATTGTAATTATTCTGGCTGCATCTGTGCCCCGCAACGAACTTAATGATGTTTTTGTTCATTATTTTGATGAAAGTGTTAGCTTCCGCAAAGATGCCGACTTTATGACTGAAAACCTGAGCGGACTTTATATTATTGATTACTCCCTGGATTCAGGAGAGCCCGGCGGTATAAGCAACCCAGGTTTTCTAAAAGATGTTGCAGCCTTCTCTGAATGGTACCGCGCCCAACCTGAAACGATTCATGTCAATACCTTATCCGACACAATGAAACGTTTGAACAAGAATCTGCATGGTGATGACCCTGAATGGTATCGACTGCCTGATGAACGAGACCTCTCGGCACAATATCTACTGTTATATGAAATGTCTTTGCCTTACGGGCTCGACCTAAACAATCAAATTAATGTGGAAAAATCAGCGACCCGTTTTACTGCGACTCTTGAGACCATGTCCACTAACGATTTGCTTGCCCTGGAACAACGTGCTGACCAATGGATAAAGGCCAACACAACACACTTCACCAAGGCAGAAAGCAGCGGCACAAGCATAATGTTTGCGCACATAGGAAAACGAAACATCATCAGCATGTTGATGGGCACCACACTCGCTTTGATAGGGATTTCGCTCATTCTTATTTTTGCATTACGATCATTAAGAATTGGACTGATCAGCATGATGCCTAATCTTGTTCCTGCCGCCATGGGCTTTGGCCTTTGGGGCTTAACGGTAGGCGAAGTTGGCCTAGGCCTTTCCATTGTTGCCGGCATGACGCTGGGCATTGTGGTGGATGACACGGTGCATTTCCTTAGCAAATATTTGCGAGCTCGGAGAGAAAATGGACTAAGCAGTGAAGATGCGGTCCGTTATGCCTTTCGTACAGTTGGCATGGCGCTATTCACCACATCCGTTGTCCTGGTCGCAGGATTCCTTGTGCTATCACTATCCAGTTTCGAATTAAATTCCGGCATGGGTCTATTAACAGCCATTGTTATTTGTTTTGCGCTGATAGCAGACTTCTTTTTACTGCCGCCTCTGTTGATGAAGCTTGACCATAAAGACATGCCCAAAATTCCAAATGCCAAAACTCCAAAAGATACTGAGGAAAATGCTCATGCATAAACTATTTAAATTACTCATAGGAATAACTTTTCTCCTCCCTGTCATTACCAGCGCCGAAACACCAGAAGAAAAAGGTCTGGCCATTGCCAAAGAAGCAGACCGTCGTGACACTGGCTGGAAAGATCAAACAGCCAGCCTGGACATGACCCTTCGGAATCGTCACGGCAAGGAAAGCACACGAAAAACGCACAATAAAACATTAGAAATGAAAAATGATGGTGATAAGTCACTTAGCATTTTTGACTCCCCCCGTGATGTTAAAGGAACGGCGTTCCTGAGTTTTACTCACGCACTTAAACCTGACGAACAATGGCTTTACCTGCCAGCTTTAAAACGAGTAAAACGTATATCCTCCAGCAATAAATCTGGCCCTTTTATGGGCAGTGAATTTGCCTATGAAGATTTATCTTCCCAGGAAATTGAAAAATACACCTACAAATATTTACGGGGCGAAAAAATCGACGGGCGTGACTGTTTTGTCATTGAACGTATACCCGCATACAAACATTCGGGCTACACAAAAATGATAACCTGGCTTGACAAAGAAATGTATCAACCTCTTAAAATAGAATTTTATGATCGAAAGAAATCCCTATTAAAAACATTAACCAGTACAGACTACAAACAATATCTGGGACAATATTGGCGCCCTACTCGCATGTCGATGATTAACCATCAAACCAAAAAAAGTACGGATCTGAGCTGGAGTAATTACAAATTAAACACCGGCTTAAAAGAACGTGACTTTGACCGCAATAGCCTGAAACGTGCACGTTAATAAAAAAATATGGCCTTTCCTGAACCGATCAGCAAACATGTTGCTGTTCGGTTCTTTATTATCCCTGGGATTCACATCACAAAGTTTTGCAGCTGAATGGTCTGGTTATGTCAGCGGTGAGTACCGTGCATTTACAGATTCTCCCTCAGACACGCGGCAGCATGACAATAATCTTTCGCTATCAATCCAGCCAGAGTTTTTCACCGACTGGGATAACGGCAATCAAAGCTTCACCTTTGTGCCTTTCGCTCGATGGGATGAACATGATGAAGAGCGAACCCATGCAGATATCCGTGAACTCACCTGGTTAAAAGCCGCAGACACCTGGGAGCTTCGTGGAGGCATTCGTAAATTATTCTGGGGTGTCACTGA
>DAOVJZ010000011.1 GCA_030632035.1 Granulosicoccaceae bacterium
AACTCTTTATTTTCTACCGCAACAAACGTAGCAGTTTTCACTGCCTATGTGGCAATATATCTATATTTTGATACCGCACAAATTTTTACTTTCTTTTACGCGCAATATGAATAGCGTTACCACGAACATCCAGTGCGGCTTCGTGTACGGCTTCGGATAATGTAGGATGGGCGAACATGGTCACAGCTAAATCTTCACTGCTGGTGCCAAATTCCATTGCAATCACAGCCTGTGCAACCAGTTCGGAACAATGTGGGCCGATCATGTGTACACCGAGTACGCGATCTGTTTTGGCATCAGCCAGCACCTTGACCATGCCACTGGTATCACCCAATGCACGTGCACGACCACTGGCGGCAAACGGGAATATGCCGGTGTTGTAATCAATACCTTCAGTTTTTAATGTTTGTTCTGTTTTACCCGTCCACGCAATTTCCGGTGTAGTGTAAATAACAGAAGGAATGAGATCATAATTGACTTCGGCATGATG
Source organism: Granulosicoccaceae bacterium (assembly GCA_030632035.1). Lineage (GTDB taxonomy): Bacteria > Pseudomonadota > Gammaproteobacteria > DAOVJZ01 > DAOVJZ01 > DAOVJZ01. The sequence continues at coordinate 491 of DAOVJZ010000011.1, forward strand.
TCCGGCAATTTTCTCGGCTACCATAATACCCTCTTCACTGCCCTTATGAGCCAGCATGGGACCACGCACAATATCACCAATCGCATAAACATTCGGCAGGTTGGTGCAACATTGTTCATCTACATGCACCACCCCCCATTCATCCAGTATCAGTTCGGTATCAGGTGATGCCAGTTCATCGGTGTTGGGTCTACGTCCTACCGCAACGATCAATTTATCGACTTTCTCGTGACAGGTTTCATCCTTGTGCTGATATTCAACATCCACTTGTCCTTTTTTAACTTCACATGAAACAACACGTGCACCCAAACGAATATCCAGTCCTTGTTTGGTAAATAACTTCAAGCCTTCTTTGGCAATCTGTTCATCGGCCATGGTCAGGAAGCTATCCTGTGCTTCCAGTAAAACAACTTCGGCACCCAGACGACGCCAGACACTGCCTAGTTCCAGACCAATCACACCACCACCGATAACACCCAGTTTCTTTGGCACCGAATCAAATGACAATGCGGCTGTTGAATCGACAATATGTTCTCCATCCAGCGGGGCAGAAGGGATTTCCATTGAATGTGAACCGGAAGCAAGGATTATGTGTGTTGCTTCCAGAGCCTGTTTTTTACCATCGTGAGCTGTGACTTCGACATTATTCTGTGCCATGAGCATGCCATGACCTTCATAAGAGCTAACGCCATTGCTTTTAAACAGGCCGGCGATGCCTTGTGTTAATTCAGACACGACCTTTTGTTTGCGCTGCATCATGGCCGGCAGGTTTAGTTTGGCACTTTTTATATCAACACCGTGTTCGGCAATACCATTATTGGCCAATTCATAAAGTTCGGATGATTCAAGCAAAACTTTGGACGGGATACATCCGACATTCAGGCAAGTCCCGCCTAATGAAGGTTTGTTGTCATCATTCAGCCATTTATCAACACAGGCAGTCTTGAGACCAAGTTGCGCACAGCGGATTGCGGCCACATAGCCAGCGGGACCGGCACCGATTACAACGACATCAAATTTGTCTGCCATTTAAATATTCCCTGTTTTGGTCATGATGGATACGTCACTTTGTTCCTTAATCCATTCTGTATTAAATTAAAGTAATGTCATCTCGACTGAGTGTTAAATACGAATGGAGAGATCTAGAATAAAGATTCCTCCACTCATTGTATTCGGTCGAAATGACCAATATTCAAACTTCTAGCAGAATACGCGCCGGATCTTCCAGTAGTTCCTTGATCGTCACCAGAAACTGAACAGCACCGCGACCATCAATAATACGATGATCATAAGACAGTGCCAGATACATCATGGGACGAATCACAATCTCATCATTTTCCACCACCGGTTTTTTGTTAATCGCATGCATTCCCAGAATAGCGCTTTGGGGTGGATTCAATATCGGTGTTGATAGCATGGAACCAAACACACCACCATTGGTAACCGTAAACGTACCTCCGGTAATATCTTCAATCGACAATGAACCGTTTTGTGCCTTTTGACCAAAATCCTTAATCAGCGATTCTATCTGTGACATGCTGAGTTGATCGGCATCACGCAGAATAGGCACAATCAAACCACGTGGTGAACCAACTGCGATGCCCACATCATAGAAACCGTGATAAACAATATCATCACCCTCAATTGAAGCATTTACTTCCGGAAATTGTTTCAGTGCCTCGACTGCCGCCTTTACAAAAAAGGACATAAAACCCAGCTTTACACCGTATTGCTCTACAAATCGATCCTGGTATTTGGCACGCATATCCATAATCGGTTGCATGTTTACTTCGTTAAAGGTGGTCAGAATCGCCGCTGTCTGCTGGGCATCAACCAACCGCTCGGCAACACGCTTGCGCAGACGGGTCATGGGAACGCGTTTCTCTGGACGATCACCGCTGATATCCTGAATGGGTGCCGGCGTTGTCGGAGCCGCGGCAAATGATTTTTCCGGTGCCGGCGGTTTGGGTATACCTTGTCCCTTAGCCAGATGGGCCTGTATATCTTCTTTCAGGATACAACCACCCTTGCCGGTTCCTGTAACCTGATCAGCAGATAAATTATGCTCTGCCAGCAGTCGACGTGCTGCGGGGGAAACGATACCTTCTTCATTAGTAGTTTCGCTTACCGTTTCTGTCACTGTCTCTTTCACAGGGGCATTGGCCGCCACAGCACCCGCTTCCAGATGTGCAATGACCTGCTGGGCCAATACGGTTGCGCCTTCATTCTCGACAATATCTGATAACACACCATCATTCGGGGCGGGCACTTCAAACACAACTTTGTCAGTTTCAATTTCTACCAGCACATCATCACGTTTGACAGCATCACCCGGCTTTTTATGCCATATACCAATCGTTCCATCCGATACAGATTCTGGAAAACCGGGAACTTTTATTTCAATTGCCATTGCTCGTCCTTTTTATTCTTTCTTTATCTATTTATATAGCAGGAAATTTATTCTTCGCTGCCAAATGCCTCATTTAGGAGATCCTGTAATTGTTTTACATGTAATACATGTGAACCCACTGCAGGAGCCGCTGAAGCCGGACGACCTGCATACAAGAGGTAAGCACGATCACCCAACACAGTACGTATATGATGCTGAGTCATATACCAGGCACCCTGGTTCTTGGGTTCTTCCTGGCACCAGATAAACTCTTCTGCATTTTCATAGCGCGCAAACTCTGCTACCAGTTCCTTTTTCGGGAATGGATAAAGCTGTTCAATCCTGAGAAGCACTGTATCGATATGATTTTCTTTTGTGCGTTTATCCAGCAAATCGTAGTAAACCTTGCCAGTACACATCACCACGCGTTTTACTTTCTTATCATCTATTGTGCTTTCTGCATCAGGTATCACTCGCTGGAATTTACCCTCAGAAAAATCTTCCAATGAGTTCACTGCATTGCGATGACGTAATAAACTTTTTGGTGTAAATGCGATCAATGGCTTCTTTTTGGTGGCCAGCATTTGTCTGCGAATCAAATGAAACATTTGTGCCGGAGTGGTTGGCACACAAACACGAATGTTATGCTCGGCACATAATTGTAAATAGCGTTCCAATCTTGCCGACGAATGTTCTGGCCCCTGCCCTTCATAGCCGTGTGGCAAAAACATGGCAAGATTGCATAAACGATTCCATTTTTGTTCGCCAGCACTGATAAATTGATCAATCACAACCTGTGCATTATTGGCAAAATCACCAAACTGCGCTTCCCAGATAACCAGGGTGCCTGGTTCAGTTGTTGCGTAACCATATTCAAAGGCAAGCACAGCCTCCTCTGATAATAATGAATTGATAACCAGAAAATTACCATTGGCATCAGGCAAGTGTCGCAACGGGATATAGGATTCACCATCTTGCTGGTTATACAAAACTGCATGACGATGGAAGAATGTACCACGTCCGCAATCCTGTCCAGATAAACGTACGTGATGTCCCTGACTGATCAAGCTCGCATAGGCAAGCGTTTCGGCAAAGCCCCAATCGACAGGTAATGCACCAGATGCCATTTTGTGACGATTGTTCATTATTTTTTCAACACTGTTATGCAGTTCAAAACCATCTGGTAATTTATGTAACTGTTCAGAAGCTTCACGAATAAATTCCAGTGATACCGCTGTTTCTGCGTTGGTAGTGACATCATCACCCAGATAGGGATACCACACACCAGCATAGGGATAACGTGCTTTTTTATTAGAAATAATTTCCGGTACAACACAATGCCCTGCATCCAGGCTGTCACGGTATTGCTGTATATACTGATCAACATCACTGTCTTTAATGACTTCTTCCATTTCAAGTCGCTTGCGGTATATATCCAGCACAGTTGGCTTGGCCTTCACTGTCTTGTACATCATGGGTTGTGTTGCAAAAGGTTCATCGGCTTCACTGTGACCATGACGGCGATAACAAACCATATCAATCACCACGTCCTTCTTGAACTTCATGCGATAGTCCAGTGCAATACGGGTAACAAATAAAACAGCTTCTGGATCATCCCCGTTCACATGCAGGATGGGTGCATTCACCATCTTGGCCACATCTGTGCAATACAGAGTTGAGCGTGCATCCTGCTGGTTACTGGTGGTAAAACCAATCTGGTTATTAACCACGATATGAACCGTGCCTTTGGTTGAATACCCGCGTGACTGGGACATATTCAGTGTCTCCATCACCACACCCTGACCAGCAAACGAGGCATCACCATGAATTACAACTGGAACAACCCGATCACCATCCTTGTCACCAGAGCGGTCTTGTCTGGCTCGCGCTGACCCTTCTACAACCGGCCCGACAATCTCCAGATGTGATGGATTAAAGGCGAGTGCAATATGCACACGACCATCTGGTGTCTGGATATTGGATGAGAACCCCATATGGTATTTCACATCACCAGAACCACTACCGTTGTTTTTTTTCTTTCCTTCAAATTCAAGAAATAATTCAGAAGGAACTTTACCCATGATATTGACCAGTACATTCAAACGACCACGATGCGCCATACCTAGCACGACTTCTTTTACACCTTGTTTCCCTGAACGCAAGATGATTTCATCTAACATTGGAATCAGGCTTTCTGCGCCTTCGAGTGAAAATCGCTTTTGACCTACATATCGGGTATGTAAATATTTCTCAAGACCTTCGGCAGCAGCAACACGATTAAGTAAGCGTTTCTTTTCTTCAACTGAATATTCAGGCACACCATGAACATTTTCCAACTGCTCCTGTAACCAGCGTTTTTCTTCTGTATCGATGATGTGCATATATTCCGCACCGACATTACCACAATAGGTGCGTGATAAAATATCCAGGATTTCTTTTAATGGGAGACGATCAACTCCAGCCAGTGAACCAGAACTGAATACGGTGTCCAAATCAGCATTACTCAAACCATGATGCTCAAGATGCATGTCCGGTACATCAGGTAACTCGCGTCGACCTAATGGATCAAAACTGGCACGTTGATGTCCGCGGAAACGATAGGCATTGAGTAATTGCAGAACACGAATTTGTTTATCTTCACTTGAAAGTGAACTGATGCAAGGTGATTTTTTCTTGCGCGATAACTGGCGGAAGGATTCACGGATTTCAGAATGAGGGGTATCAACAGAGTGGCCATTAACACGAGGCAGACTATCAAAATAAGATTTCCAGTTGGCATCAACAGAAGAAGGATCTTGCAGATAATCTTCGTAGAGTTGCTCCAGATAAACAGCATTACTACCGGCCAGACATGAGCTGGCCCATTCTTCCTGCAGTGTTTTACGGTGCTGTTTTTCACCCATGGTCCCGAACCTGTTGCCTTTTTGGTCCCAGACAGGGACTCTTATATAAGGTAGGTCGGCAAGAACAAAAAAATCTGCAGAATTTCTTTTAAATTCAGAGGGATTGCGCACAAATTGTCAGTTGATTCCCTTTTTTCAAAAAGGGATTAAACCAGCGAATTGATAAATCAGTGGATTTGGGGACTATTCACTATCAGGCGTGGCAATCTTGACCTTGAACATGTCTTTTTTGGCCTGTTCATTGACCAATTGCTGGATCATGTCCGGATCCAGATCGACACCATTATCCAGATCCGGATTAATGGAAATACCGCTGCCAAGGGCTATTTTTGCCAGTACTTCATGGAATTCCATCAACATGCCGCCCTCGTCATAACCGGGAAACTGGCTCACGAAATCCCGCGACCTGTCTGGACTACTGAACAGGATCATGACCGGCATACCCTCTTCGGCCTCCAGTACCAGTGGCTGGGCCAGATTATCACTTGGCACACCATCATCGGTGGTAGCAGGCGCAACAGGCATAAATACCTGTGCATCCAGCAATTGGGACATAAATTCATCAGCAGATATTTCACCATTCTGCATGTCCAGCATGCGCTGTTCCAGCTCGTTACGAGGTTCAAATGTGGTTGTCATGGATATCCAGTAATTAGGTTCAGATTGGGGATATAATAATGAAATCTGGCTCGGGAATCATTGGCTGAAAGAGAATTATTACTATGGAAAACCGCGTAATTGAACTGGAAACCCGCCTGTCATTTCAGGAGGACACCATTCACGAACTTAATGAGGTAGTTACCCGTCAACAAAACCAGATTGATGTCCTGCAAGAACAGGTAAGTGAACTCAAAAAACGGGTGCAATCAGTATCAACTTCCAACATCAAGGATGAGGGGGAAGAAACACCGCCTCCGCATTATTGAACACTTTCATAACTAGATGATTAAGTTCCTCAAGCGGATGATGGCAAGGCGAAAAGAAATGAGAATGCGGAATTTACATACTAGTAAATGAGCAATTCGAATTTCTTTTCAACGCAGACAGGGCCGCTTCAGGGACTTAATCATGGAAATAAAAATATCGCCATTCGCTGTTAGTCGCTTCTTGTAAAACCGACATCAGTTCATCTGATGGCACAGCCTCATTAGGAAAAATATTATTCACTTCAATAAAGAAACTGGCCGTACCAGCTGAATGACGCCAGTTTAGATCTTTTGTTTCACCACTGAAATCACAATCCGGACATGACCATTGAATACTCTTGTCTTTATTCCATTGTTCAAGGACTTGTTTTGTATTTATTATCTCTTTACGACAGGAAGGACAGCGCGGGTTATTTGTGTGTTTTGAAATAATGAATTGCGGTGTATCTTCTGGCCGAATAAGGCGAATATGACAAAATGCCTTACCCTCTTCGCTCGGTGCCAGTTCCACACTGGGGGAACAACCCAGAAAAATAATCAATTGCAAAAAATCATCCCCCACCAGATAGGAATCGGGTGTTCCATCCAGAGGAGATTCAATAAATTTTAAATTCTGTAATGCATCCGTTAAAACCTTTAAATCCGGCTGTTCATTACAATCAAGCGGGTGTAATACCAGACTTTTATTTTCGATCATTTAGGAGGAGCAATCCTGACCAGTGTCTGGACAAGGTGATCAACTTCAATGGGTGGTGAGAAAGAGGCATAAAGCTCACCTTTTGGTGATATCAACAAGACTGAACCTGCATGCTTGATTTCAATCATTGGTTTTTTCATATCAGCCATATTTTCGTGTTGGCTGTGATCCATCTTACTGTGATCCATCTGCTCCATTGGGGTCTTCATGTGAAACAATCCCAGATCTTTGGTCAGATCGGTAATATTATCCATTGGACCGGTAAGACCAATAAAATCCTTGTTAAAGGCAGTAACAAATTTTGATAATTTATCTGGCGTGTCAGTTTCCGGATCAACCGTTAATAAAATGAAATTAACGTCCTTCATCCCAAGACGTTCAAATTGTTGTGCTGCAAATTTAAAGGTTGTGAATGTGGGCGGACAAATATCAGGACAACTGGTATAACCAATAAACAGGAATGACCACTTCCCCTCAAGGCTTCTTTCAGTAAATTTATTCCCGTTATGATCGGTTAACAAAAAGGGCATGATTGATTTTGGAGGTGACAGGACTGTGGCATGCTGGAAACCATCACCACCTGCCTGTTGTGTATCACCGCCCGTAAACAATTTCATTGTCAGCACCAGCATGACGCCGATGAAACCAATAATAATAAAGGGAAAATACAGTTTGAACTTCTGTGATGACATGTTTTACATCCGCCTGATAATTATCTGATTTTTTAAGGGGTTAATTGAATTAACCCCTATATATTACGCGGCGGCGGCCTTTTTATCACCCTTTTTGAATATGATCTTTTCACCATCCACATCAACACGGATAGTTTGACCGGATTCAAAGGTACCGGAAAGAATTTCCTGTGCCAGCGGGTTTTCAATCAACTGCTGGATAGCACGCTTCAGAGGACGCGCACCATAGACAGGGTCAAAACCGGCATCACTAATCTTGTCCAGTGCAGCTTCAGACAAATCCAGCCCCATATCACGTTCTTTCAGACGGGCACGCAGGTAATCCACCTGAATATCGGCAATGGCATGGATCTGCTCCTTACCCAGTGGATGGAATACAACGGATTCATCAACACGGTTAATAAATTCAGGCCGGAAGTGTTGTCCAACTACTTCCATGACCGCATTTTTCATTTGATCATAGTTTTCTTCGCCCGCCAGAGTCTGGATCATTTCCGAACCCAGATTGGAGGTCATCACAATCACTGTGTTGCGGAAATCAACTGTGCGACCCTGACCATCAGTTAAACGGCCATCATCCAGCACTTGCAACAAGACATTAAACACATCGGCATGTGCCTTTTCAATTTCGTCCAGCAGGATTACTGAATAGGGTTTACGACGTACGGTTTCGGTTAGATAACCACCCTCTTCATAACCCACATAACCGGGAGGTGCACCGATTAAACGTGCAACCGAGTGTTTTTCCATGAACTCGGACATATCAATACGCACCATGGCCTCTTCGGTATCAAACAGGAATGAAGCCAGTGCCTTGCATAACTCGGTTTTACCGACACCAGTTGGGCCAAGGAACAGAAAGGAACCATTCGGGCGACCCGGATCAGACAAACCAGCGCGTGAACGACGAATCGCATCACTTACTGCACGTACAGCTTCATCCTGGCCAACAACACGCTTATGTAATGCCTCTTCCATACGCAATAATTTATCGCGTTCCCCTTCCAGCATTTTGGAAACCGGGATTCCAGTCGATTTGGAAACCACTTCCGCGATTTCCTCTTCTGTCACCTTGTTGCGTAATAGTTTCTTTTCATGCATTTCAGCCTGTGCGGCCATATCCAGTTCTTTTTCCAGTTCCGGAATCTTGCCATATTGCAATTCAGACATGCGTGCCAGATCGCCGGCACGGCGGGCTGTTTCCATATCAAGGCGCGCACGTTCCAGTGCTTCCTTGATATGTTGTGTCCCTTGTAGTGAAGCCTTTTCCGCCTTCCAGATTTCATCCATATCAGAAAACTCTTTTTCAAGCTTACTGATTTCAGTATCCAGATCCGCCAGACGTTTTCTGGATGCATCATCAGATTCTTTCTTTAAGGCTTCACGTTCAATCTTCAACTGGATCAAACGCCGATCAAGTTTATCCATGTCTTCTGGTTTGGAATCAATTTCAATACGTAAACGACTGGCAGATTCATCAATCAGATCAATCGCCTTGTCTGGCAAATTACGATCCGTAACATAACGATGTGATAACGTGGCGGCAGCGACAATCGCCGGATCCGTTATATCGACACCATGATGAACCTCGTATTTTTCTTTCAGTCCACGCAAAATGGCAATGGTATCTTCAACCGAAGGCTCATTGACCAATACCTTCTGGAAACGACGTTCAAGCGCGGCGTCTTTTTCAATAAACTGACGATATTCATTTAATGTAGTCGCACCAACACAATGCAACTCACCACGCGCCAGTGCGGGCTTCAACATATTACCTGCATCCATCGCACCTTCGGCCTTACCAGCACCGACCATGGTATGCAGTTCATCAATGAACAAAATAATCTGCCCTTCCTGTTTAGACAAATCATTCAATACCGCTTTTAATCTTTCTTCAAACTCACCACGGAATTTGGCACCGGCAATTAATGCACCCAAATCCAGTGACAACAAACGTTTGTTCTTTAAACCTTCCGGTACTTCACCGTTAATGATACGTTGCGCCAGCCCTTCAACAATGGCGGTCTTGCCCACACCAGGTTCACCAATCAACACCGGATTGTTTTTAGTACGGCGTTGCAATACCTGAATAGTACGACGAATTTCATCATCACGCCCAATCACGGGATCAAGCTTGCCCTGCTCGGCACGTTCGGTTAAATCAATGGTGTATTTATCCAGCGCCTGACGCATATCCTCAGCATTTGGATCTTCCACACGCTGACCACCACGCATGTCTTCAATCGCTTTTTCAAGCAAGCTTTTAGTTACACCATTCTTGCGCAACAACTCACCGACCTGGCCTTTGTCATCAACTGCTGCCAATAAAAATAACTCACTGGAGATGTATTGATCCTTGCGCTGCTGTGCAAGTTTGTCGGTCATATTGAGTAACCGACCCATGTCATTAGAAAGGTGTACATCACCCTCTGCACCACTGACAGAAGACAAATGATCGAGCGCATCACCCAACTGGGAGCGCAGGCTGGTTACATTCACATCGGCCTTCACCAATAACTGACGTGTAGAACCACCCTCCTGATCCAGCAGGGCTGTCATCAGGTGTACCGGTTCTATAAATTGATTATCACGTCCAACGGCCAGACTCTGGGCATCAGCAATGGCCATCTGGAATTTGCTGGTCAATCTATCCATTCTCATAAAGTTTTATCCCCTTAAAGGAATTTTTCTGCATTACCCATAAGATAGGGGCAGATCGGCATGTTTCAAATGTTTATTCGGATAAAAACTAGCGATCAATGATTTCTGCCAGTTTTTCAAGGCATTGATCAACATCTGTGCCATCACAGGTCATGGCCGGAAAACTCTGTATACGCGCATGACCACGCTTGTATACCGCTGGCAACACGTGGCCTGCGCCGATGATACCGGAGATATAGAGAGGAAAAACAGGTGCCCCGGTCAGGGCAGATAATCTCACCGCACCGGCCTTGATTTTTCTGGGCGGGTCGGTCGGCAAATGGAGCTTGCCATGTGGAAATACCACAATCACCTCTCCCGCCTTGAGATGATTAAGTGCCTCACGAAACGCAATCTCGGGACGCGAATCACGATCCACGGGGATACAATTTGATATACGAAAAAACCAACGCATTCCAAAACGATTGTATTGCTCACGTGCCACCATAAAACGCAAGGGTCGTTTTACTGCAGCAGCAACCAATAAGGGATCAAGCCCTGAAATGTGATTGCACGCAATAATGGCTCCCGCAGTTTCCGGCAATTGTATCGGTTCAATTTCAAGGCGATGGTATTTATAACAAAGCAAACGATTAAAGCCATCCAGCCGATTCACCCACTTGCCGCCCCAATCCACTTCATTGGCCGCATCACAGGCAAGCCGCAGTTTGTGGAGCAAGAACCACAGAATCAAAATAAGAAAAAATATGGCTAAAAATATTTCCATTTATAATTATTTATTTTTATAAACCTTGCGTCGAAACAAATCCTTTTTACGACTTACCAGTCGATCAAGAAATAATAGTCCATCCAGATGATCAATTTCATGCTGCACAGCCCGCGCCTCATAACCTTCGCACTCAAATTCTCTTTTGATGCCATGTTCATCAAACGCTTCCAGTTTTATTCTTTCAGCGCGCATCACATTACCCGTGTAATCCGGCACTGACATACAACCTTCACGCCCGATCTTGTAACCGTCCCATTCTGTGATTTCCGGGTTAACCAGAATCATGCAACCGTTATGCTTTATTTTAGGCTTGTTGGAAACATCCACAATTACAATATGTTCAAAACGCGCTACCTGTGGTGCCGCAATCCCCACTCCACCAGGACCGGCACGCATGGTTACTTCAAGCTTAATAATAAAAGAACGCAACGCATCATCAAATGCCTCTACCTCAGTAGAGACCTGTTTCAAACGTTCATCAGGATACTTCAGAATTTCGAGTGACGACATGGAAACAATGATTACCCAATCAGGGTTTCAATTTCTTCGACATCAACATCAATGCCTTCATTGCGCACTGATTCCAGTGCCGTACGCAGAGCCTCAATACCATCTTCAGCCAAGCCTTCCATATACATAATGTAAATCGGTTTATCTTCGGTACCACCCACATCAGACTCCAGATCAAGAATATCCATGCCTGACTCGGCCAATACACCCGTAACCTGTGCAACAATCCCGGCACGATCCGCACCAAACACTGTCACACGCACATTGGGTTCAATGTGTTGATGTAACCTGCCTTCAATGGAATCAATATGAACATGCAGATTCAGCTTATCTGCAATGGGCTGAACAATCTTTACAAGATCATCAGCAGAACCTTCAAGATTCACCATCATCATCATGGTGAAATTTCCACCCAGCCGCATCATCGATGTCTCACCCAGATGAGAGCCTCCTTTATATAAAGCACTCGTCACCTGCGCCACAATACCGGACTGATCATTTCCTATGAGATTGAGCATGTACCAGTTACTCATGGGGGGCTCCTGTTTTTTTGGGGTTATTTGAGTATTAATCTTGGGGGGTAATGGGGAATAAATCAAATCCCGCCTCGTCATTCCGGGCAAGCCGGAGGCGCAAGCCGGAATCTCATGAATTTGATGTCACTGACGCGACGGCTGTTTTTTATGTCGGGACCAGCCCCGACAACCCAAATACTTCTTCTTTGGACACGCAAGAGAAAAGTATTTCGTCGCGCGGGGGCGAATCCCCGCTTTAGAACCGTCGCATTAGCGACAAAGCAATTTCATTACGAGATTCCGGCTCAAGGCCGGAATGACGGGTGATATATCAATGCAACGTAGAATGTGCAAAAAAGATAACAACCACACCTGCCACAATCAACAAAACCTGCTTGACAGTAGCACTAGCCTCAGCATGCTTATGCAACCCGGGAATCAAATCCGCCACCGCAATATAGATAAAGCTCGCCGCGGCAACGGCCAGTATATAAGGCACGAAGTGTTCTGCCCCACTCAAGCTGTAGTAAGCAATGATGCCGCCAATCAGAGTACCGAGCGTGGAAAGCAGGTTAAAGAAGAGTGCCTTGCGGCGAGTAAAACCGCTGTGTAACAGCACAGCAAAGTCACCGACTTCTTGTGGAATTTCATGGGCTGCAACAGCCACTGCTGTCACAATACCCAGATCAATGTCGGTCATGAATGCCGCGGCAATTAAAATACCATCAACAAAGTTATGCATGGCATCACCGATCAAAATCATGGAACCGGCAGCATGATTATGGCTCTGTGTTTCAGTGCCGTGGGCTTCACAGGTTTCATGGTGACAATGTCGCCATAACAATATTTTTTCCAATACAAAAAAGGCCAGTACACCAATCAATATGGTCAAACCGATCTCATGGACTTCTGGTGCATGCGGTGAAGTAATGGCATGTGGTAACAAGGCCAGAAAGGCGGCACCAAGTAATGCACCAATTGCAAAACTGACAAAGTGCGGCAAGTTGTTGATACGGACTCTTTCGGGTAATAACAAAAATACCGAGGCCGCCATGACGCTGAGTATGCCACCCAGCAAACAAAAGATAACTATCCAGAGAAGTAATGACATATTTTTTTATTTATTCAATCCAGATCAAATTGGCCATGCGTCCGGTTTTACCATCACGCCGGTAGGAATAAAAACGCACATTATCACTATAGGTACACTCGCCGCCACCATAAACTGCTGTTACCCCTTGTGCGGCTAATCGTTGTTTAGCCAGTTCGTATAAATCAGCGAGCCAGTGTCCCTGTTTGGTTTGAGTGAAGGCCTGCTCTGCCTGCGGCAGGTGATTGATAAAGGCATCACGCACTTCATCCCCGACTTCGAATACTGCCGGGCCAATGGCTGGACCCATCCATGCCATGAGTTTATTGGCCGGGCTATTCATGGCTTTAATCGTGGATTCCAGAATACCGTTAGCCAGCCCACGCCAGCCGGCATGGGCAGCAGCCACCTGTGTGCCCTGTTTGTTACAAAACAATACCGGTAAACAATCGGCTGTCATCACGACACAGACTGTGTTTTTCTGGTTTGTATAACTGGCATCGGCCTTGCGGTTTTTAGTTGATGCATCAACCGCAATCGCGCTGTGTACCTGTTCCAGCCAGATGGGTTCAGATGGTAGTTGTAATTCCTCTATCAAGGTTTTCCGATTTTGTGCAACAAGGCTCGATTCATCTTCAACATGAGAGGCCAAATTAAAGCTATCGAAAGGTGTTTGACTATGGCCGCCTGCGCGTGTTGTTGTTGCAGATTTTATGTTCTTTGGTGCAGGCCAGTCGGGGAAAATAAATTCAGGTTTCATTATCTTTTCTTAATACATCCAGCAAGTGTGTCATGTCTTCCGGCAATGGTGCCTGCCATGACATTTCTTCTCCTGTTTCCGGATGTTGAATCGTTAACTGGGCGGCATGCAATGCCTGCCGTTTAAAGGTGCGCAGTATTTCCCTGGCTTCTTCATTGCATCCTTTAGGTAATTGTAAACGGCCACCGTAAACCGGATCACCAACAAGAGGATAACGAATATGCATCATGTGAACACGGATTTGATGCGTGCGTCCGGTTTCAAGTTGTACACGGATATGCGTATGCGCACGAAAACGTTCCATGACACGATAATGAGTCACCGCCGTTTTACCATCACTCACCACGGCCATGCGTTTACGGCTTTTAGGATGACGACCAAGCGGGGCATCAACTGTTCCACCCGCTGTCATTGTACCGACAGCAACGGCTTCATATTCACGCTTTACGGTACGTGCCTGTAATTGCTCTACTAGTGAGGTTTGTGCTTTCAATGTGCGAGCGACGACCATCAGTCCGCTGGTGTCCTTGTCGAGCCGATGCACAATGCCGGCACGCGGAATATTCTGTAACTCCGGATCGTGGTGCAACAGGGCATTCAGCAAGGTTCCGGCTCGATTCCCCACGGCTGGGTGTACGACGATACCGGCGGGCTTGTTAATGACAATGATAGCCTCATCCTCATACACGATTTCCAGCGCTATATCTTCCGCCTGCCAATCACCCGCAGGTTCCAGTTCGGCCTCGACTGTGACCTGTTCACCGCCTTTTGCCTTATCTTTGGGGCGTTGACCGGTTTGGCCATCCAGTAATATCTGCCCACTCTTGAGCCATTGCTGGAGTCGACTACGGGAATAATCGGGAAATAGCT
>DAOVJZ010000158.1 GCA_030632035.1 Granulosicoccaceae bacterium
TGATGCTCATCAATAAAACGCGGTTTGGCATTGTTTTCTACCCCCGCTTCCTCATTCAGTTCTTTTTCTCTGGAAGTAATCAGATCAAGACATTGCCTGATGTCTTCTTTAGTCTGCTCGGATAGTGGATGTTTTAATCCCGGCTTGGTGGTTGTGTCCTTGATGACACTGACTAGCACTGACTTTACTGCTTTGAGAATACGATGTTCCATGAGTTTCTTAATCTCTCCAGAAATTATCTATTTGCCTAGAATATCATCAATTAGTATATCGGACGATAGATATCATTAGTTAATAGGTGTTACCGGGTTGGAATTAATATTAATGCCTTCAGGCACATGCACAGTCGAAGTTGGGAAGGCTATTTCAGCGTCATGAGATTCAATGATGTTACTGATTTTCAACAGGACATCCTGCTTGATATCATGAAAATCAGTCCAAACTGTTGTGTGCGTAAAGCAATACACAAAGAAATCAACAGACGAGGCTGAGAATGCATTGAAATTCACCATTAATGTATGGTTACTGTCTATATCTTTATGATTCGTCAGCATTTCCCTGACTTCTTTGGTAATTATTTCCATTTTTGAAATGTCATCATAGCGAATGCCGATAGTTTCATAGATACGGCGATTACTCATGCGCGAAGGATTTTCCACAGCAATGCTGGCAAAGGTAGAATTCGGGATATACAAGGGACGTTTATCAAAGGTACGAATCACGCTCAAGCGCCAGCCAATCTTTTCTACTGTGCCTTCAATATTTCGGTCTGGAGAACGAATCCAGTCCCCCACTTCAAATGGGCGATCCAGATAAATCATTAATCCACCAAAGAAGTTGGCCAGCAAATCCTTGGCTGCAAAACCAATGGCAATACCACCGACACCACCAAAGGCCAGAATACCGGAAACGCTGTAACCCAACGTTTGTAGTGCAACCAGAATGGCCGTGATAATAATTGAAGCGCGTATCAGTTTACCTATAGCATCAACTGTAGTTCGGTCAACTTTTTCCCCGGCTTGTTCGTGCTTGGTAATGATGTTGTTTTCAACTCGCATTATCATACGAATCAAGAACCAGCATATGGTCGCAATGACACCGACATCACGAATCGGAGCAATGGCCTCAAAAATAACCGCTCCGGTTTTATGTTGAACGATTTCCGCTGCGAATGCGACACCAACAATCCAGATAAACAGCCTTAGCGGTTTACGTAATGCATCAATAATTGCATCATCCCAAGGGTTTCTGGTTTTCTGAAGATGTTGATGAATGCGTGCTAATACTCTTTTCGCAATAAAGTTAAATAACAAAACAAAAAAGACAACTGCGAATACCTGTACAGTCCACAATTGTTCTTCTGAAATATGTTTAAACCATTCTATTAATTCATTCATTTCATTTTTTCTCGTTCTTATACATCCAGTTCCAGGGTTGCTGGCTCCGCATAAGCCATCACTTCATCCACGGTTTCCTTCCATTGATTACTTGCTAATAATTTGCTCATGCTGGTGTCGTTGCGACCATGCATTCTGGCTAACCGCATTTGAGAAGCCGCAGAGGAGTAATCACCCAACCCATCCAATACCTCCGATGCTGATTCCGGATGATTACAAACCAGAACCATATCACAACCTGCATTGAGTGCTGATTTTGCCCTTTCAACGACACCGCCGGCAACTGTCGCCCCTTCCATACTGAGATCATCACTAAAAATGACACCTTGAAATCCAAGACGTTGGCGTAATACATCCTTTAACCAGAATTCTGAATAACTGGCAAGCTTGTTATCTATTTGCGGATAAATAACATGAGCAGTCATGATGGCGGCCAAACCAAAATGGATCAGGCGTTCAAACGGCACCACATCTTCCTGAAAAATATCTTCAAAGGCACGATCATCAACGGGCACATTAACATGTGAATCGGCTTCGACAGCACCATGACCAGGGAAGTGTTTACCCGTCGCCATCATACCAGCCTGTTCCATTCCTTTTATATAGGCCTGGGCAATATTGCTAACACCATCAATGCTTTTATGGAAGGCACGATCACCAATTACCTGACTCACGCCCCTGTCCAGATCAAGTATGGGGGCAAAACTGAAATCAACACCAACAGCACGCAATTCTGCTGCCATTAACCAACCTGTCTTTGTTGCCAATTCACGTGCCTTGTCGGGATCGTTGTCATAGATTTTTCCCAGATAAGCAACCGGCGGTAATGAAGTAAATCCTTTATGAAAACGCTGTACACGTCCGCCTTCATGATCAACAGAAACCAGAAGAGGTGGCCGACGTGTTGCATGTATTTGTTTGATGAGATCAGAGAGTTGTTCTGGTGATTCGTAATTACGTGTAAATAAAATAACACCACCGGTCAGTGGATGCCGTAACATCTCTTTCTCTTCGGGGCTGACTTCCAGGCCAACCAGATCCAGCATGACGGGGCCTAATGTCACTATTGTTGTTCCTCAATAATATTCACAGCTGTTCCTACTTCGACCTGATCAAAAAGTTGTATTACATCTGAATTACGCATTTTTACACAACCGTGTGAAGTTGGCACTCCCATGGGGTCATCATCCGGTGCGCCGTGGATATAGATGAACCGGCGCATGGTATCCACATTCCCGAGTCTGTTCTTGCCATGTTTACAACCACTCAGCCACAAAATTCGGGTCAATATCCAGTCACGATCAGGGTTTGATTGTTTCAATTCAGGAGCGTATATCTCACCTGTGGGTCGACGTGCCACAAAAACAGTTCCCGACTGACAACCATTGCCTATTCTAGCGCGAATAACATGTTGTCCACGTGGTGTACATTCACTACCAAACAGCTCTCCTGCCCCATTACTGGCCGTTGAGACCGCAACATCCATCAACACCTTGTCCTGCTCAAAAAGCCTCAGACGCTGTCCTGCAATATTGACTTCAATATGGCGATTTGTACCCTTCATGGACCTATTTAACCATGAAGATAACAAGAATGAAATTTTAGCTAATAATTTTAGAGAGTTATCTACAGATTGTAGAAAAAATGACCTGAGCATGGTCAAAGGGAAAATTGGTAGCGGGGAGAGGATTTGAACCTCTGACCTTCGGGTTATGAGCCCGACGAGCTACCAAGCTGCTCCACCCCGCATCAATAGGTCGCGAAGTTTACAGAAATCCCTCAAAAGATACAAGAACTATCTGAATTTACAGTGTTTTCGGGGAATAACCGGAGAGCTATAAAGGAGAATCAAAGTCCCAGAGCGGAAGCACAAAGCGTCAATAACCCACCCGGGAAGATACCCAATACCAAGATGACCAAGCCATTAGCTGACAGGAAAAAGCGCATATCTGGTCCAGCAACAAAATCATGGGTATCTTCAGGCTTATCGAAGTACATCAATTTAATGATACGCAGGTAATAGAACGCGCCAATGATAGAGAACACAACCGCTGTGATCGCTAACCAAAGCAGATCGGCTTCAACAACCGCCTTGAGCACAGAAAGCTTGGCCCAGAAACCCAGTAACGGTGGCACACCAGCCATTGAGAACATCACGATCAACATCATGAAGGCATACCACGGACTGCGTTCATTTAATCCCTTAAAGTCATCCAATGAATCGGCCTCAAAACCCGCGCGACTCAGGAACATAATCATACCGAATGCGGCCATGCTCATTAATGCATAAACGATGACATAAAACATGGAAGCGGCATAACCGGATTGGGTGCCGGCAATAATACCCAACAACAAAAATCCCACATGAGAAATTGTTGAATACGCCAGCATACGTTTGATATTCGTTTGTGCAATCGCAACCACGTTACCAATAGCCAATGACAATACGGTCATAATGATCAGGATATCCTGCCATTGCGGTTGCATACTGCCCAGCCCTTCTACCAACAGGCGCATGATCAAAGCAAACGCGGCAATCTTGGGGGCTGCACCGATATATAAGGTGACCGATGTCGGTGCACCATGATACACATCGGGCACCCACATGTGGAAAGGCACTGCACCGAGTTTGAATCCCAGCCCGGTTATCAGGAAAACCATACCTGTGATCATAATCATGCTGCCCGACAATTGATCTACTGACAGCTTGTTGCTCATCTCAACAATATCGAGTGTGCCGGTTGCACCATAAAGCAGTGACATACCGTATAACAACATACCGGAAGCCAATGCGCCCAGTACAAAATATTTCATGGCGGCTTCTGAAACCGATATTGAATTGCGTTGCATCGCAACCATTGCATATAAACAAAGTGAAAGTAACTCCAGACCAAGATAAACCATGAGCAGGTTGTGGGCCGACACCATGATCATCATGCCCAGAATCCCAAACAGGCCTAATACAAAGTATTCACCACGATACATGTCACGCGCACGCAGATATTGACGTGAATAGACAAATACAGTGAATGATACGATATAGATAAACAGTTTGAGCAAATCAGACATACCATCGGCAACAAACATGCCATTAAACACGCGGGTTGTTTCTGTTGCCGGCAAGGAAATTGTAAGAACAGCAGCCATACCTAATGTGAGTTGGGTCAAGTAATAA
>DAOVJZ010000050.1 GCA_030632035.1 Granulosicoccaceae bacterium
TACCAAAGTCGTTACCACCAGCGCCATACTGATTTAATGGATGTATTGGCTGGATTCCAGCCACGCGCCAATGCACCGCTGGATAAAATTGCTACCTTACTGGGTTTCCCGGGCAAGATGGGTATGAGCGGTGCCAAGGTCTGGGATCAATATCAGGCCGGTGAAATCAAGGCCATCCGTGATTATTGCGAAACCGATGTGCTGAACACCTATCTGGTGTATTTGCGTTTTGAACTCATACGCGGGCATTTAACACAGGAAGGCTATGAAACAGAATGTCAGATCGTGCGTGATGCATTGAAAGAAGAAGATAAACCTCATCTACAAGAATTCCTCGAAGCCTGGGAATAATAGTAAATGGGCAGACGTCGTAAAAAGAAACTCCCCAGCGAGATATTCACTGCTGAAATCGAATCCCTGAGCCATGACGGGCGCGGTGTTGCGCATCTTGATGGCAAAACCATTTTTATCGATGGTGCCTTGCCCGGTGAAGAGGTGGGTTTTCTCTATACATCACAACGCCGCAAGTTTGATGAAGGCCGTACCGTTGAAGTCAAAAAGGCATCACCTGACAGGGTAGAGCCCAAATGTGAACACTTTGGTGTCTGCGGTGGTTGCAGCCTGCAACACATGTCACCCGAAGCACAGATCCAGTCCAAACAACAAGTCATGCTCGATAACCTCGAACGCATCGGCAAAGTCACACCACAAAATATACTGCCACCGTTAACCGATAACCCATGGGGCTACCGCCGCCGTGCACGACTTGGCGTGAAGCATGTCTTCAAAAAAGGCAAGGTACTGGTCGGTTTTCGCGAGAAGCGCGCACCCTATGTTGCGGAACTGAATCGCTGTCACGTAGTGCATCCCTCCGTAGGTGAAAAGCTGACAGACATGGCTAACCTGATCGAAGGCCTGAGCGTACATGACAAAATCCCGCAAATAGAAGTTGCGGTTGGGGACGAAAAAGCCGCACTGGTATTTCGTCACCTTGAACCACTCACCGATGAAGATAAAAACAAACTCATCGCGTTTGGTGAACAACACAATTTCATGATTTATCTACAACCCGAAGGGCCGGACTCCATTACGCTGTTATATCCGGAAGGGACAACACTGACATACCAATTACCGGATTATGAAGTCGACTACATTTTCGAGCCGTCCGACTTTGTGCAGGTGAATGCTAACCTGAACCGTAAAATGGTCAACCATGCACTCGCACTCCTGCAACCCGAACAGGGTGATGAAATACTGGATCTGTTTTGTGGTCTGGGCAACTTCACACTACCGATTGCTCGCAAGGCTGGAAAGGTTACCGGTGTAGAAGGGGACAAACTACTGGTTGAACGCGCCAACATCAATGCAAAACGTAACAACATAGAAAACGCTGAATTTCATTATGCCGATCTAACGCAAGATCTCGATACCATGTCGTGGCTAAAAAGGGAATGGGATAAAATCCTGATCGACCCACCGCGCACTGGCGCACTTGAAGTCATCGAACACCTGCCTAACACCAAACCTAAACGGATAGTTTATGTTTCCTGTAATCCGGCCACGCTTGCACGCGATGCAGACGAGTTGGTTAACAAGCATGGTTATAAACTGGTAAGTGTTGGGGTGATGGATATGTTTCCGCATACAGCGCATGTTGAGGCAATTGCGTTGTTTGAGAAGTGATCTTTAACCGCCAAGATTTATGCCCGTATATTGAGTGCGCAGAGAAAGCTAAGAAAAACATAGTGTGCGCTTTGCGCACAGACCCTATTGATTGATTTTGTTTTTCACATACTATATTTTACATCCTTAATAACTAGTAAACGTGGAGGATGACGAGATGAAACTATACACCAATTTAATTGTCCAGCTTATAATTATATTTATTGCTTCATCCGCAAATGCACTTTCTGGAATATGGCAAAATGAAGAAGAAGGATTTGGTGCAAAATTTAGGAAAACACCCGAAAAAGCTAGCATTTCAATTGGTGAGTTCAAGGGATATGCATATCAGTTTGCACAAAACAATGAGGACGGAGCGGCACTTTATTCAATCACCGTTACTCCTATTTCTATTAAATTGAAGGATAAAGAAACAAAATCATTTTTATTAAATTCACATCAGTCTTACTTATCATCTCTTGGTGCAAACTCAAACAACCCTAAAATAACATGGTCAACATTTCATGACGATAGAGTGATGCTTATATATAGGGTTTATTACTCCGTTGGTTCTCGTCACTTTACAGGAATGGGATTCTGGATTAAAGACAAATCACGAATAATACGAGTATCAGTATCTATGCTAGAAGGTTCATCTAAGAAATTTCAACGGCGTGCGAGAAAGTTTTTGCCCAGCTTTTTCCTGATTGATCCTTACTATAAATTGCCTAGCTATGAGGTGCGTAATGGCAAGAACTTTGAAATTCTTATAGAAAACAATCAGGAAGCAAAGGATTATATGAATGATTATTCTGACCCAGATTTTTTTAGAGAGACCATTAAAGGAAGGAAAGTATGGGGGAAAGCAATGGTGCAGGATGGTGATACTCTTCTAATATCGGGAGAAACAATCAATATATATGGCATTGATGCTCCAGAAATACCGCAAACCTGCAAAGGTGACTCCGGCTTGTCTTACGATGCAGGTGCTAATTCTATAGAGAGATTAAAAGCGAAAACAGGTCCCAGTAAGGCAGTAATTTGCTACATTATGGATGAAAAAAATAAACTGGCAACATGTTTTATATGGGGGTTTTTTGGTCCCATGAATATTGGACAATGGATGGTTAGGGAAGGCTCTGCATGGGCTTGGCCACAAAAAGATAGTCCTTATATTAGGGCTGAAGGTTGGGCTGAAGGTTCTGTAGAGGGAAACAAAGACTCAAGCATTAAGGGTATATGGCACTATGATTGCAAAACTCCATGGGTATGGAGAAAGGAAAATAACATTAAGTAATATGTGATACTCCTAACTAGTCTTGCCCCTCTCCCGGAGGATAGGAGCAATTAAAAATCTTGGCGTTCTCTGTGTCTTGGCGGTTAAAGATCTCACTCCGCCCTCAAAGCCTCCACAGCCTCCATCTTAGCCGCATGCATCGCAGGCACGATCCCGGCAACAATCCCAACAGTCAGAGCCAACACCTCAGCCGCAATCGCATAAGGCCATGAAATCTGTATCGGCAGGGCAGGCAGAAAAACACTAAGCAGGTAGGCAATACCCAGCCCTAATCCAAGTCCGAGTATGCCACCAAGAATACCAAGCGTACCGGCTTCGACCAGAAACAGCGTCATGATTTGCTGGCTACGTGCGCCAAGTGATTTGAGCAGTCCAATCTCGGGTGTGCGTTCATTAACGGCAATGGTCATGATGGTGAGTATGCCGATGCCGCCGACAATAAGTGAGATGGCACCGAGCGCGGCAACCACGAAGGTTAAGACATTGAGCACTGAGCCCAGTATGTCGAGCATTTGTTGCTGGGTGGTAATGGTAAAGTCTTCCTTGCCGTGTCGATTCATGAGTGTGCGTTTGATGGCGGCGACGATGTTGTCGACATTGGCATTGCTGGAATAGAGGATGTCGATTTCAAACAGGCCTTCCTGATCGAGCAGTTCCTGTGCACGTGCTGTCGGGATATAAATGGCATCATCAATATCGAAACCGAGTATTTGCCCCTTGGGTTCCATGACACCGATAATGCGATAGCGATAACTACCAATGCGGATGCGTTTGCCAAGTGCGGTACGGTTGCCAAACAGTTCACGGCGCAGTTTACTGCCGAGTACGGCAAAGGCGCGTGGTGATTGTATGTTGTCTTTGGGCAGGAAGCGGCCACTGCGCACACCAAACTTGAGTACTTCTGGAAATTCAGGGCCGACTCCATAAACTGTCGTGCGTCGTCCAAGTCCTCCTGCTTCAATATCGACGTTGCCTTGTATTAGAGGTACAACACCTTCTACATATTGAATGCGTTTTAATGCCTCACTGTCTTCCAGGGTCAGGGGTTTGGTGCTGCCGAACACACCGACGGATACCCCATGGGTTTCACTTTTACCGGGGTTGATGCCGATCAGGTTGGTACCGAACTGGGTGAATTCAGATACGACAAAACGATGCACGCCTTCGCCAATGGAGGTGAGCAGGACAACGGTGGTGATACCGACAGCGATACCAATGGCGGTCAAAAAACTGCGCATGCGATAGGCTTGCAAGGTACCGGAGGCGAAGCGGAGTGTTTCTGATAGGTTCATATAATCAGATATTCCTTAATCATCGCCGTGAAAGGGCGGTGACAGGATCGAGTCGTGCCGCGCGTTGTGCAGGCAAGATTCCAAATAGGATACCGGTCGTGATGGCTGTCACCATTGCGGCAACCAGTGCCCACCAGGGTGCAACCAGCGTCATTTTAGGAAGAAAGATTTCAGCCGTCTGGGTAACCAGTATCCCGAAGGCAATACCGGCCAAGGCACCAATAAGCGAGAGCAGGGCAGCTTCACCCATAAACAGGATGGTGATTTGTTGTTTACTGGCACCGATGGCCTTTAATAAACCAATTTCGGCAGTGCGTTGTGAAACAGTGACCAGCATGACATTCATAATTAAAATACCGGCGACAAACAGACTGATAGCGCCAATACCGGCAACGGTAAAGGTTAGCGCGGTGAAAATTTTATCGAATGTGCCCAGTACGGCATCTTGTGTAATCAGTGTGACATCATCCTTGCCCTGATGGCGTTCGCGGATAATTCTTTCCACATCCTTGATGGCTGATGGAACCATGTCCCGGTTTTTGGATTCGACCATAATACGAAACAGGGACGGGTTATTGAAAATCGCCATTGCCGAGGCAACCGGTATGATAACCAGTTTTTCGACATCAACACCAACGGAACGACCTTCTGATGCAATCAAACCAATGACACGAAAACGACGATCCCCGATGCGCAACCATTTTCCGAGTGGATTTTCATTGCCAAATAATTCATGTTTTGTTTCGGCACCAATTACACACACCGGGCTGGTGCGATCATAATCCATTGGTGGCAGGAATTTTCCTTGTGACATTTCCCAGTGGCGAATCGTAAGCAGACTGGCAGATGAACCGATAACAGGACCTTCACGACTGCGTTGTTTATAGGAAATAGAGGCCGAACCAACACTGATGGGTGCAATTTGTTTCACATAGGGACTACGGTGGATGGCACCGGCATCATAGACGGTCAGGTCACGCGGGGTTTTGCCAAATAACATGCCGGCTTGATTGCCCGCCGTTTCGGTACGACCGGGCAGGACAATGATCAGGTTAGTGCCGAGTGCTGAAAATTCATCAATCACATAGTGACGTGCGCCTTCGCCTAATGAGGTCAGGATAATCACAGAGCCGACACCAATAGACATAGCTACCAGCATGAGCAGGGTACGTACACGGTTGGATGTCACAGCATGGACGGTAAACAGGATAATATCCTTGATGTTCATAGCGCACCTGATTCGTCAGCAGAAATCTTGCCATCCACAAGTTGTATGTGACGATGTGCGCGTTTACCGATATTGATATCATGGGTTACGATAATCAGCGTCAGTCCCTTGCTGTTCAGTTCTTCCAGCAGTTGAATAATTTCCTTACCAGAGTGTTGATCCAGATTACCGGTGGGTTCATCGGCAAGCAGGACTTTAGGTTGCATGATGGTGGCACGCGCAATCGCGATGCGCTGTAATTGACCACCGGAGAGTTGATCGGGACGGTGATCAGCGCGATTTTCCAGTCCAATGGCTTTTAATACGTTTTGAGTACGTTCCTTGCGTTCTTGTTCGGGAATTCCGGCCAGTATCATGGGTAGTTCGATATTAGCCTCGGCAGTCAGGCGTGGAATGAGGTGAAAAAACTGAAATACAAAACCGATTTTTTGCTGACGTGTGTATGCCTGTTCATCATCCGTCAGCGAAGTAACATCTTTTCCATCCAGCAGATAACGGCCACCGGTTGGTTGATCCAGCAGACCGAGCATATTTAACAGTGTGGATTTGCCGGAACCGGATGGCCCCATGATGGAGATGTATTCGCCTGCTTCAATACTGAGATCGACTTTGTTAAGTGCTGTGACCTGTTGATCGCCAACCTGAAAAATGCGTTCGACTTTCTCAAGTCGTATCATAATTAATTTTCCGATGTATCAATTTCGGCACTTACACCATCTTTGACACCAGTTTGATCAACAGAGGTAACCACTTGTTGACCGGCTTCCAGTCCGCTAATGACTTCGGTAAATTGCCAGTTGCTTAAACCGGTCTTGATTTGAGTTTCCATCAGTACGCCATCATCGAATAAATACACTTTGTTATCACCAATAATCGCTTCGGTTGGGACACGCGTGATGTTCTTTTTCGTGTTCAGGATGATTTCTGCATCAGCACTGTAACCGGCCAGCAGGCCTTTGATGTTTTCTGGATCCTCAAAATCGATTTCAATATCAACTGTGCGCGCCTGTTTTTCCCGATCCTGTACATAAGTAGAGATACGACTGACGCGTCCGGCAAAGTTTTTATCAGGAAATGCATCGAGTGTAATGCGTGCCTTCATGCCGGTACGAATGGCGGCGGCATCGACTTCATCTATCGGGGCGGAGATATACATGCAACGGTTATCTATGAGATCAATTGCAGGGGGAGTGGCGATACCAACAGGAGAGGGTGTGACCACTTCACCGAGTTCACCATTGATTTCCGCAACTGTGCCATCAAATGGTGCACGTAGAATTGTGCGTTCGAGTGCGGCAGTCGCTACTTTAATTCTGGCTTCAGCTTCCTTTTGTGATGCTTTGGCTGCATCACAGGCAGCTTGCTTGGCTCTGGAATCACCGACGGCCTGATCCGTTTTTTCGACCGAGGCAAGCCCTTTCTTTTGTAATTTAACCAGCCGATCCGCTTCGCGATGTGCAACATCATAGACAATACAAGCTTGTTTAAGGCGTGCTTTGGCTGCAATGGTTTCTTCTTTAGTAAGCTGTATTTGCGCCTTCATATCTTCATTCCAGAGTTCAAGCAGGATTTGACCCTTTTTGACCTGGTCGCCTTCTTTTACAGGAAGAAAAGAAATTTGTCCCCCGACAGTGGGTGCCAGTTTTGCACGTTTGCAGGCATTAACGGTACCGGCACGGGTGTTGGCGACAGTGGCTTCTACATCCCCCATCTCAACCGGTTTTACAAATACAGAAATCGGTTTGGGTCGGGTGCTGTAATAAATTGCACCAGCAATAATTGCAATTATAATAATAAAGAAGAGCCAGAATTTTTTTGATGTAGACATATTTACTTTCAGGAACGTTCCAGTGTCAGGCGTGCATTTACAATACCAGTTTCATTCTGTTTATCAATATTAATGCTGGTTATATCTGCACCATAACGTATTTGCAGACTTTCGAGCCAGATAATCATTTGATCAAATGGTGCATTTTCCAGCCAGACACGGACGCTGTTATCCTTGTTTTCTTCTACACGCTTTACACTCTGGCCCATGGCTGAATTCTTTGTGGTTTGTCCAATCATCGCAATCAGGGATTGATCGCGATTAATCGTGCCCGCACCACTCGCGGGACGTATACTTTTGATCAGGCTGGTATTGTTCTTCATCCAGCTCAATGTTTCATTGTGACTATTGACCCGACTGCCGAGCTTCTTGACTTCTTCCAGAAAAGGCGCCCATAACAATGAATAGACAAGCATGATAACAACGACAATACTGCCGCCAATGACATAATGGCGCTCACGTTCTTCCAGACTGTCGAGCCATTTTTTCATTAGCTGGCACCTTCTATTTTGAGTCGTGTGGTCACTTTGTTGTCTTTGGCCGAAGCAGACTGGACTTCAATCGTTAAGCCTGTATCAGTCAAATTCTTTTTTACTTTTTCCAGTGTCTGTAAATCATTCAGGACAACTTCCATTTCCATACGCTTGTTTCGGTAGTTAATATTTTTAATTTCAAGACCGGGTATTTTATGTAGCACATCACCAGTTCGTGCCAGCAAATTAACAAAGCCATTACTTCCTGCTGTGTTACTGGCTCCAAGTGCTTTAAGTTTGCTCTGTACCAGAGAACGAATGTTTTTTGCTTTTTTCGAACCCGGGAAAAGTTGTTGATACAGTTGTGTAATCTCTGTATCCAATCTGTTGTATTCATTGTTCAGGTAGAAATACTGTCCTACATTGCTGCCAACATGTAACAACAGCAAGATTACACCAGCAATCAGAGCTGGCTTCCATGGTTTTAATGAGCCACTGCCGGATTCTTTAGATGTAAAGGTTCCCTGCATGAGATTAATAACAGCAGAGCCATTGATGTTACCTGATAAAATTCCGAGAGGATTGTCACCCGTAGAATGTTTGATGATTTCAATATCAAGTTCGTTAATATTTTCTGGAACGATGGCATTGTCAGACAGAAAAAGATTAATGCGTTCGGGTTTATTATTGCCGTTTTCTGCTAATGCAGTTTGTAACATGAAAGTAGCATTGGTATCGTCACAACTGAATCCGGTGTTTTTCCCAGTGCGTACATTCATGAAATGGTTTTGAATAACAGCTGACCATTCCTTGCGTTTTAATGGTAAGAGCAGGGTATCAGGAATAATGATCTCTGGTGAGATGCCATGTTTATCGAGTACGGCAACCCAGTTTTTCATATATTGCTGGCGGGTAACGGCAACCGGTGTTGTTTTGTCGGCACCTTGTTTGCCTACGGCAAAGTGCAGAGATTCAACATCCTCAACCAGTTGTTCTTCCAGCGCATAAGGAATGGCCTTGAGCAGTTGTTTTTTATTTGTGACAGGTAATGAGGCAGAGCGGAGTGTGGTGCTATTACCGGGGATGACCAGTACGACCTGGCGATCACCGCATAGCGGGGCAATCTTGGTCAGTGCATCATGACCGCTACGGTTGGATGAGGCATCATTACCGGATGCGATCAGCCAGTCGACTTCAGTCTGGTCAGATGGCATGTATATGAAAATTCGATCCGTCATACTCTAAATTACCTGTGAATGCTCTAAACAGTCTAATATGAACGACGCTTGCGTGCCAGCGTAAACATTTCTCCCGTGCCTTTACGGGCCAAAAGACTGGATAGTTTTACAGTGCTGTTACTGATTTCAACCGTGGATTCCAGCCTGAAATAACCACTGCTGATAGAA
>DAOVJZ010000178.1 GCA_030632035.1 Granulosicoccaceae bacterium
ATGGAATGCAGATACGTATTACTCGTCAGGAAATAGGAAAAATTGTTGGCTGTTCGCGTGAAATGGTCGGACGTGTTTTAAAGACACTGGAAGAACAGAATCTCATTAGTGCCAAAGGCAAGACGATGGTTATCTTTGGGACACGCTAGGAGCCTGCCAGACTTAGGAAGAATTTACTGCGGCGGCGAGAAATCAGTTCATTTTTCCGATCATTTTCGTTAAATAGGTTCACTATTCGCCTCAAATGTTCAAAAAAATGACCTCAATTTCTCACTCGCCTCGCTACAATCCCCTAAGTCCGACAGGCTCCTAAGAAAAAACCTCAGCCAATTGTGCACCCGGATCATCGGCACGCATAAAGGCTTCACCAACCAAAAATGCATTTACATTGTTGTTACGCATTAACGCTACATCGTCTTTCGTAAAAATACCGCTTTCAGTAACCACAATACGATCATCAGGAATCGTATCAAGCAAGTTCAAGGTTGTATCCAATGAAACTTCAAAAGTCCGCAAGTTACGATTATTAATACCAACAAGTTTCGCATTTAATGGTAATGCACGATCCAGTTCTTCCTTGTCATGGACTTCTATCAAGACATCCATACCCAACTGATGTGCCAGATCATTCAACTCGTTTAATTGAGCATCAGTCAATGCCGCCACAATTAATAAAATACAATCTGCACCCATACTGCGTGCTTCATAAACCTGATAGGGATCGATAATAAAATCTTTCCGAATAACTGGCAGTGAACATGCCGCGCGTGCCTGCTTTAAATATTCATCACTGCCCTGAAAAAAATCAATGTCGGTTAGAATAGACAGGCAAGCTGCACCACCCTGCTCATAAGACCTGGCTATTTCGGCTGGATTAAAATCTTCCCGCAAAATTCCTTTGCTCGGTGACGCCTTTTTTATTTCGGCAATCACGGCAGGCTGACCATTATTAATTTTGGTTTGAATAGAATTTACAAAACCACGCACTGGCGAGGCAGAAACCAATGTTGATTCAAGTTTATTGATATCAATACGTTGACAACGCTCAGCGATTTCTTCCTGCTTGCGTTTAATAATTTTTTTCAGGATGTCTGGTGTATCGGTCATAACGTCTTAGAAACTATTTGAAAACTTAACCAATGCCTCAAGTTTTTCTTTAGCAGCACCACTGGCAATAACCTGTTGCGCTTTTTCGACACCCTCTTCAAGGCTGGAAGCCAGGCCCGCCACATAAATGGCAGAACCAGAATTCATGCATACGATATCTCGCGCTGGCCCTGCCTGATTATCAAGCACTGTGTTGATCATTTGCAGGCTTTCCTTGGCATCCGCGACCTGAATATCGCTGATATTACTCGGTGTAAAACCAAACTGTTCCGGTGTAATGGTATAGGTTGTTACGGCTTTGTCTTTCAGTTCAGCAACAAAAGTGGGCGCCCCAATACTGATTTCATCCATACCGTCTTCCGAATGCACAACCATAACATGATGACTTCCGAGCTTGCCCAACACCTCGGCAAGTGGTTCAACCAGCTCATGTGCAAACACGCCCAACAGTTGATTAGGTGCACCGGCTGGATTGGTAAGTGGACCCAGTATATTAAAAATAGTACGCACACCCATTTCCTTGCGCGGACCAATGGCATGCTTCATGGCACTGTGATGCTTGGGCGCAAACATAAAGCCAACGCCCAGTTCATTGATACAACGTCCAACCTGTTCCGGGGTAATATCCAGGTTCACACCGGCCGCTTCCAGCAAATCCGCACTTCCTGATTTACTCGATACTGAACGATTACCGTGTTTGGCAACCGTGCCACCTGCAGCGGCAACAACAAAGGTACAGGCTGTCGAAATATTAAAAGTATTACTCGCATCACCGCCTGTACCCACGATATCAACAATGTGTTCACCATCCACTTTCACCGGCGTTGCGAGTTCACGCATGACTTCAGCAGCCGCAGCAATTTCCTCAACCGTTTCGCCTTTCATACGTAAACCGATCAGGAAACCACCAATCTGTGCCGGTGTCGCTTCACCTGTCATGATAATACGCATCACATCACGCATTTCATCTGCACTGAGATCATTGCTTTCCGTAACAGAACGAATGGCTGATTGCATATCCATAGCTACATCTCCAGAAAATTCTTTAATAAATCATGTCCGCAAGGTGTCAAAATAGATTCCGGATGAAATTGTACACCTTCAACCGCTAACTCTTTATGGCGTACACCCATGATCTCATCCATTTCACCTTTATCATTTTCAGTCCATGCCGTTATCTCCAGGCAATCCGGCAATGAAGCCTGCTCGATTATCAACGAATGATAACGCGTTGCCTCAAGCGGATTCGGCAAACCATTAAACACGCCTATGTCATTATGTTTAATCAATGAGGTCTTGCCATGCATTACATCATGGGCATGAATAATCTTGCCGCCAAAGGCCTGACCGATACTTTGATGTCCGAGACACACACCCAACAAAGGCACACGCCCGGCAAATGTGTTAATGGTTTCAATAGAAACACCCGCTTCATTCGGCGTACACGGCCCCGGTGAAATTACAATGCGTTCCGGTGACAATTTTTCTATTTCATCAACCGTAATCTGATCATTACGATACACGCGCACATCCGCGCCCAACTCACCCAGATACTGCACCAGGTTGTAGGTAAAGGAATCATAATTATCAATCATGAGTAACATAATTATTCTCCCTTCTCGTTGTTCAAACCGCGTTCTGCCATAGCCACCGCACGGAACACCGCTCGCCCCTTGTTCATGGTTTCATCCCATTCATTGCGTGGTACGGAATCGGCTACTATACCGGCACCGGCCTGAATATAAAGAGTCTCATCTTTTATTACTGCGGTACGGATCGCAATCGCAGTGTCCATGTTGCCAGCCCAGCCAATGTAACCCACTGCACCGGCATAGATATTACGTTTTACCGGTTCGAGTTCGTCAATGATTTCCATAGCACGTACCTTGGGTGCGCCGGAAACAGTGCCAGCAGGAAAGGTAGCACGCAATGCATCAACAGCTTTCATATCACCTTTTATTTTTCCTTTTACGTTGGATACGATATGCATCACATGTGAATAACGTTCGATCAACATTTTTTCAGTCAGTTCTACACTGCCAATTTCTGAAACACGTCCAATATCGTTGCGGCCCAAATCAATCAGCATCAAATGCTCGGCCAGTTCTTTTGGATCAGCCAACAAATCATCTTCCAGTGCCTTGTCTTCGGCTTCTGTCTTGCCGCGTGGACGTGTACCGGCAATCGGGCGCACCGTGATTTCATCTTCTTCCATACGCACCAGGATTTCTGGCGAGGATCCCACTACATGATGATCGGCCAGATTCAGATAAAACATATACGGTGATGGATTTAGATTACGCAATGCGCGATACAAATCCAGTGGTGCCGCCTTAAATGGAATTGACATGCGTTGTGATATCACCACTTGCATGACATCACCATCGACAATGTATTGCTTGATACGATCAACTGCATCTTCAAACTCATTCTGTTTGAAACCGGTAACAAAGTCCGATTCCCTGATGTTTGCATTACCACCTGATCGTTTGTTTTCAGGTACAGCATCGTGCAATTTGGCAACCAAACCATCAAGTCGACACTGCGCCTTGTTATAGGCATCATCAATTTCCGGATTCACATGAATCACAACAAATAACTTGCCGCTCAAGTTATCAAACACAACAACTTCATCGGATACCATTAATAAAATATCCGGCACATTCAATTCATCCTTGTTCGGACAATTGGCAAGACGCGGTTCAATATAGCGCACAGTATCGTAACCAAAGTAACCCACCAGCCCACCGGTAAAACGCGGCAGACCTTCGACTTCGGGCATACGATAGCGTTGACGAAATTCTTCAATCCAGCTTAATGGGTCATCGGATGTAATTTGCTCAATCACCTTGCCATCTTTTTCGATAGCAATGTCATGACCACTGATACGCGCAACAGTACGACACGGTAAACCGATAAT
>DAOVJZ010000110.1 GCA_030632035.1 Granulosicoccaceae bacterium
CAGTTGGGGTGTCATGTTTTCAAGTTGTACATCATCAAAATAGTGTTTGAGTACCGCACCACCTGAATTGGAACTGCCACCCACCAGCCAATGTTGACCGAGTGGATGGCTGTATACACCGTGTTCAGGTGAAAATACGGGTATTGTTGAGATGACTTTGATGACTAATGTTGAACCCAGCGAAGTGACGGCCTGTCCGGATTGATCACAACCGGTTGCGATGAATGAAGCGGTGCTGTCTGTGGTACCACTGACTACAACCACGTTTTTACCGAGTCCGAGTTGTTGAGCGATATGTGGTAACAATGGTGCGATCACGGTACCGGGTTTGACAACTGTGGGTAATGTGACTGGATCGATGTTGAGCGATGATAACCAGTCTGGCCATTCATCGCTGACCGGATCGTAACCGGTCTTGAGTGCATTGTTTTTATCGGTAATATCAAAACGCCCACATAACATGCCATTGATCCAGTCGGTTTGATGAACAATCCGGAACTTTGTTCCAGCATGATGGTTTTGTAACCAGAGCCATTTGGCCAGACCAGACGTGGCACTGTGCACGGCACTGTTGGCAGGTGCCACAGAATTGATTTTATTGGCCTCATTTTTAGCATGACTATCGTTGTACATAAGTGCGGGTGAAATGGGAGCCCCTGCTTTATCGATAGCCAGCATGGTGCCGGAGGTACCATCAACGGCGATAGCACAGATTTCATCATCCGGGATGAGCAGAATTAATGCCTTGAGTACGCCCAGTAGTGTTTGCCACCAGAGCAGGGGATCCTGCTCTATATGGCCACCCTTGTGTTCTGGAGTGGGCAGACTGGTTGAGGTGTCGGCATGGGGTTGGCTGGATTCATCGATGGCAATGGCTCGGATACCTGAGGTCCCTATGTCAATGCCGATGAAGAGCCTCAAGGTAGAGTAATGGGTTCCGGTGCAGTCCAGGCATCACTCTTGTGTTCTGCCACTACGGTCGTATAAATCCCGCCACGGACATTAAATTCAGCCGTCAGTCTCATGAAATGGGGATCGCAGGCCTTGACCAGATCATCGAGAATTTGGTTGGTCACCGCTTCATGAAATGCACCTTCTTCACGGAATGACCAAACATAAAGTTTTAATGATTTCAGTTCAATACACTTGGAAGCTGGAACGTATTCTAGGTTAAGTGTGGCGAAATCCGGCTGGCCAGTTTTCGGGCACAGGCAGGTGAATTCAGGGATCTCAATTCGGATCGTGTAATCCCTGTCAGGTGTCTGGTTTTCAAAGGTTTCCAGCGTTTTACTTGGTTTGCTTGGCATGGTGTTTTCTGTCTCATATTTTTTCAAATCAGGTGTTCATATTATGACGAATTCCCATTACACTATGAAGCCATATCTACCCAGATTGTTAATAATAATTAAAACATCTCATCCAAAGATGTCGAACGGGGACCAGAATTTAAAAGCATGCGCCTGAGTACAATCAAACTTGCGGGTTTCAAGTCGTTTGTAGACCCAATTTCAATCCATCTGCCAAGTAATCTTATTGGGGTCGTCGGCCCTAATGGCTGTGGTAAATCCAACATTATTGATGCCATTCGCTGGGTAATGGGTGAAAGCTCAGCCAAGCACCTGCGTGGTGACTCCATGGCGGATGTCATTTTCAGTGGTTCTAATACGCGCAAGCCTATCGGGCAAGCCTCCATCGAACTGATTTTTGATAACAGCGATGGCCAGGTTGGTGGTCAGTATGCCAGCTACAGCGAGATTTCGATTAAACGTCAGGTTGGACGTGATGGTATTTCCAATTACTACCTGAACAGCACGCGTTGTCGTCGTCGTGACATTGCTGATGTATTCCATGGAACAGGTCTGGGTCCAAACAGTTATTCTATTATTGAGCAGGGTATGATCTCACGCGTGATCGATGCCAAACCGGAAGATTTACGTAAACATCTGGAAGAAGCGGCGGGGATTTCAAGATACAAGGAACGTCGTAAAGAAACAGAAACCCGGATTCGTCATACCAGAGAGAACCTGGATCGTCTGAATGACCTGCGCGAAGAAGTTGAAAAACAACTGGAACGTTTGCAACGTCAAGCCAAGGCAGCTGAAAAATACAAAATTCTGAAAGAAGAAGAGCGCATTGCCAAGGCGCAGTTGCTTGCCTTGCGTTGGGGCAGTATTAATGAACGTGCCAGCAAGGAAGAACAACAAATCAGCGAACAGGAAACAGCACTCGAAGCACAGATTGCAACCCAGCGTCGTATAGAAGCCGATATTGAGACGCAACGTCAGGAGCTGACGGGTGCGACTGATGAAATGAACAAGGTGCAGGCATCTTATTACAGCATCGGTTCTGAAATCGCACGTATCGAACAAGAAATTAAACATGCAAATGAACGCAAACAACAGCAAGAGGAAGATCTGGGTCAGGTTGAACATGATCTTGCTGATGTACAGACGCACATGGATACCGACAGCACACGTATTGAAGAGCTGAAAGTATCGCTGGCCGAAATAGAGCCAGAGCGTGAACAAGCAATTGCACGCCAGAAGCAATCAACTGAAGTGCTCGATGGTGTTGAAGGTGATATGCAAGCGTGGATGGAAGAATGGGAAGCTTTTAACAGGGAACATGCCAACGCAACCCAGACTTCACAAGTACAGAACACCCGTATCGAACATCTGGAACAACAATTACAAGAACTTCAGGGTCGACTCGCACGTTGCGAGATGGAAGCGGAAACACTGGAAACAGGATCGGCTGAAGAGGCGATGGCCAGTGTTGCAAAACGAATTGAAGAGCGCGAAGACGAGCTGAAACAGTTGCAAGAGCAGATTCAGGCTTGTAATGACGAAATTAACGAACAGCGTTCAGGTAATACAAACCTTGCCAGTGAACTGGATGAGGCACGCACTGAATTACAAACAATTCTGGGCCGTCATTCCTCAGTTGAGGCATTACAACAGGCCGCATTGGGTAAAGGTGAAGGCGGCATTATCAACTGGCTGGAAAAACAAGGCCTGAAAAATTCACCGCGTCTGGCAGAAGAACTCGAAGTAGAGAAGGGTTGGGAAAAGGCAGTTGAAACCGTTCTGGGGCAACACCTCGAAGCCATTTGTGTAGATGGCATTGATCCAGTGGCTTCTGTTTTGAACACATTAGAAAAAGGTGCGTTGGGTGTGGTTGATATCTCATCTAATGCACACAGTGCAAGCAGTGCTAAACAGGATTCTTTATTATCCAAAGTCAGCTCGCGCTGGGATGTTGTGCCACTGTTAAGTGGTGTTTACGTTGCTAATTCCTTGCAAGAGGCATTGGCCATGCGTTCAAATCTGGGTGCACAGGAATCTGTTGTTACTGCAGATGGTATCTGGCTGGGTAATGGCTGGTTACGTGTGGCGCGTGATCCGGATGAAAAGGCCGGCATACTGCAACGTGAACAGCAATTAAAATCACTGGAAGCAGAAATCAAGACCCGTAAGTCGGCTGTAACAGGCATTGAACAACGTATGGATGAAGGGAATGCATTATTGCAATCTCATGAAGGCAAGCGTGAACAAGTTCAACGCACTCTTGCAGATACAACACGTCATCATGCCGAACTAAAATCACAACTGGGCAGTTATCAGGCACAGGTTGAGCATGCTGTGTCACGCAGTACCGATATCCAGAAAGATATTGAAGCCCTGCAAGAGCAAATCAATACAGCACAGCAGGAATTAAAATCAGCACGTGATGCTTACGATGAAGCCATTGCGATTATTCGTACCCTTGATGGGAAAAAGGCTGTTCTGGAACAGCAACGCGATGAGGTGCGTGCTACATTGGAAAAAGCACGTGAACAGGCACATGCAGATAAGGAAACAGCACATGAGATCGAATTAAAGGCTGGTTCCATGCAAACCGCATTGACTTCCACGCAAGAAAATATCGAACGCATGGAAGGACGTCTGGTGCAATTGACCACCCGTCGTGAAGAACTGCAATCTGCATTAGCGAATGGTGAAGAGCCAGTTGCAAAACTGAAAGAAGAACTGGCTGTCTCACTGGAACAACGTGTCGGCGTTGAAGCGGAATTATCAAAAGCGCGTGATGCAGTACAAGCTGTTGAGTTGACTATGAAACAGCTTAATGAAGATCGTCATGCGGCAGAAGAAAAAGTACTGGGTGTGCGTGAACTGCTTGAGAAAATGCGTCTTGGCTGGCAGGAATTGAACGTACGCCGTGAAACATTAAAAGAACAAATTGATGAATCCGGTTTTGAATTGAAAAAACTGCAAGAAGAAATGCCGGAAGAAGCCAATGAAAGTGATTGGGCTGAACTAACAGAAAAACTGGATCGTCGTATTAACCGACTGGGCCCCATTAATCTGGCAGCAATTGATGAGTTTGAAGAGCAATCCAAACGTAAAGAATATCTTGATACCCAGTATGCTGACATCACCGAGGCATTAAACACACTGGAGACAGCAATCGAGAAGATTGATCGTGAAACCCGTGCCAAGTTTAAGGAAACCTTTGATAAGGTGAACAGCGGCGTTCAGAAAATTTTCCCACGCCTGTTTGGTGGCGGTCATGCCCATCTTGAGTTGGTAGGTGATGATTTGCTGGATACTGGCGTGACGATCATGGCGCGCCCACCGGGTAAACGTGTCAGCTCTATCCAGTTATTGTCTGGTGGTGAAAAGGCACTGACAGCAGTTTCACTCGTGTTTGCCATATTCGAGTTGAATCCAGCACCATTCTGTCTGCTTGATGAGGTTGATGCACCACTTGATGATGCCAATGTGGGGCGTTTCTGCGAAATGGTGAAAGAGCGTTCCAGTGATACCCAGTTTATTTTTATTACTCACAACAAGATCACCATGGAAATCGCCAATCAGCTGGTTGGTGTGACCATGCAGGAAGCCGGCGTATCACGTCTGGTAGCGGTAGATGTAGAAGAGGCCGTTGAGCTGGTTGCAGTTTAAAATATTGAGGTTCCTAGAATATGGATCCATTACGCATAGTCCTTGTCCTGATTGGTGCGCTCATCGTCGCAGGGATTGCCTTCTTTGAAATTCGTAAACGTCGTTCTGCGAATAACGCAAGCCAATTATCTGAAAGAACTGAGCCGACCTTGTCATTTGAAGATGAGGAAGGGATTCTGGATGATGTTGGTGTCTCCTCAGAACAAATAGAATCCGATGCAGAAAATCACAGTGAGATTGTGATGCTGAGCATCACTGCACGTAATGACGACTCTTTCGAAGGAACAGAACTGGTTGAAGCGGCAGAAGAGGCTGGTTTGCATTACGGAGCGTGGAATATTTTTCATTATCATACCCATGATGATGAAGGCAGGACAAAACCGGTATTTAGCATGGCGAATATAACTGAACCTGGATTTTTTGATATTTCAAAAATTACCAGTTTTTCTACTCAGGGTGTGACCCTGTTTATGCAATTACCCGGCCCATTGGCTGCCATGGATGCCTTTGATGAGATGTTATCGGCAGGAAATGCTATGGCAGATCGACTGGATGGTGTTTTACAAGATGAACAGCACAAAGAATTGACCCCCACGAATATTGAACACATAAAGGAAAAAATCCTTAATTTTAATATTTCAGTTCATTAGCCTGCTTATTCTCATTACAATACCAGCATGAAAGCCATCGAAAAGCGTGTTAATTATCTGCGTTCGCAGATTGAGTATCACAACTATCGTTATTATGTGCTCGATGATCCTGAGATACCGGATGCCGAGTATGATCGTCTTTTGCGTGAACTCCAGTTACTCGAAAAAGAACACCCTGAATTAATTACAACAGATTCCCCTACCCAACGTGTTGGTGCCAAACCTTTAAAA
>DAOVJZ010000164.1 GCA_030632035.1 Granulosicoccaceae bacterium
ATTACACTTTACATTCTGTAATGTATATTAGAATATCGTGATATACTTGTCGACTCTTGCCTCATAATATCTATTTTACTAAATTACTTGGCAATTTTTTCTCTGCCACTTCTCAGGCAATTCCATAATAAAAGTCCGGTTCGTTTTGGGGTCCCTATCGGGGAGCCATTTATCCCCTCTCAGAATTCTACCCTGCCCGTTTCTTCTTGTTATGCTCTGCCAGCGTATCGATCAAGCCCTGAATACTGCCACGTTTGATTTGGGTGGAAAATGAAGAACGGTAATTGGAAACCAGGCTCACGCCTTCAATTACAATATCGTAAACCTTCCACTGTCCATTTAGCTTGTGCAGGCGGTAATGAACAGGGATTGGATTTGGATTTCCCGGCTGTCTCAGCTCTGTTCGAACTGATACATCAGTGTCACCCGTCTTGAAACGAACTGGCAAATATTTAATTTTTTCACCTGAATACTCAGTAATGGCCGTCGCATAGGTCCTCATTAGCAGGAACCGGAATTCTTTTGTGAAACGACTCTTTTGCTCAGCCGTTGCCTTGCGCCAATATTTGCCTAATACCCAGCGTGACATGCGCTCAAAATCAATATGTGGATTAATGACTTCATCAATGACCTTGTATACCTTCTCCCGGTTCTCACGCAGGGCATCCCCTTCTTTACGTATGATGTCCAGCATGCGTTCTGAAGTATCAACAATGACCTTTTCAGGCGG
The DNA here is from genome assembly GCA_030632035.1 of Granulosicoccaceae bacterium. Classification (GTDB taxonomy): domain Bacteria; phylum Pseudomonadota; class Gammaproteobacteria; order DAOVJZ01; family DAOVJZ01; genus DAOVJZ01. The sequence continues at coordinate 731 of DAOVJZ010000164.1, forward strand.
GGAAGCGGCAGCCAGAGTCGGGATATAAAATGAAAACAATAAAGCAGCGATCAATGTGCGCAAGATGTTCATTAATTGTCCTTTTTGTAATTTTTCTAAATTGATTTCTATTATGTAATTATCGACCATCCAGAATCCTCCTTGAGTCTGTAGTTAACAACAATAGAACTCCCCATATCTTATTGTTTTATATGTATTTTATTGTTGTTAGAACTATAGGAGCATAAAGACCTGAACGAATTCTGGATTTATCCTCCATCTTGTTAATTATATAGGTATTTCTACCGATACCATTATATCTGTGATTAATAGTGGATATTAATGGAATGTCAGCAGCCAGTACCCTACACACTCTGGAAAACCTGAAACCAACGGATTTGCCTACCCCTCCCCAGGCAGAGATACGGATTGTTCAGGCCTGCTCAGATGAAAATGTGACCAGTAAAGAATTGACCGCTCTCATCAGTTCAGATCCCGTCATTACCGCTGAGCTACTGCGCATGGTCAACTCGGCATTTTATGGGCTATCACGTGAAGTCAGTACCATTAACCATGCCGTCACTATTCTGGGACAACGTGCCTTACGTAATCTTGCCTTGTGTCTTTCAGTACGTGATGCACTCAAAGACGATTACCTTTGCAACTTCAATATTGAAGAATATTGGGAAGATGCACTCAGGCGCGCAATAGCAGCCCGTTTTCTTGGGCAAACAGCAAAACTGGATCATGATGAATGTTTTACCATCGGGTTATTACAAGATTTTGGTATGCTCGCTGTTTTCCATACGCAGCCAGATTCAAGTAACTTGTGGGAAACCTACCGTAAACTCGATCCCGAAGCACGTTACAAAAAAGAACAAAAAGATTTTGGTGTAAGTCACGATAAAGCAGGACTCATGCTCGGCTCAGCATGGGAATTACCACAAGAACTCATTAGTGCCATGGCCTATCACCATCACGGTGATTATAAAAACATGAAGCCTCAGGATCTGGCCTATTGCAAAATTGCCTTGTGTTCTGATTGGGTTGCAGCTGTTTTTACTGCTGAGGATAAAGTCGGCACATTAAAAAGCTGTAAAAAGCTACTGAAGAATATTTTCAAGATTTCAGAAAAAGATTGTGATGATATGCTAACTCAAGTTGCTGATGATGTTGAAGAGGCGGCCAAAGCACTGGGACTGAATGTCCCACCATCCGTTAAATATGAAGATGTCATGCTGGAAGCTAACAAGCATCTTGCAGATGAAGCACTCAGTTATCAGGAACTCACATGGCGTCTGGAAAAAACACTGGAAGAAAGAGATAAGATATCTGACGAATTACATAAAGAACTTGAGCTGGCTAGAGAAATCCAAAAAAGCCTGTTGCCTGAGACAGAGAGTATGGACTCCTGTGTTTGTGGGTTGAATATATCGGCCAAAGAAGTCTCAGGTGATTTTTACGATTTCTTTACGCTTGATGATGGCCGTATCTATTTTAACCTAGCCGATGTTTCCGGCAAAGGCATGAATGCGGCCCTCTTGATGGTGAAAACAAGCAGTCTTTTCCATTGTCTGGGCAAAACAATTGATGACCCGGTTCAGTTAATGAATGTAATTAATACCGAGCTATTTGAAACATCTACCAGAGGAATGTTTGTCACCATGGTTGGGGGGATATATACCCCTCATACTGGTGAGGTCACCCTGGTTAATGCAGGACATCAACCTGTCATCTATATTAATGATAATGATCTCAAGGAGATTCCGGCTGAAGCACCGCCGCTGGGCATACTGCCTAACATTGGATTATCTGCATGCAGTTTTAATATAAAGGATGGATTGATGTTTGTTTATACTGATGGACTTCCGGAGCTTTACGATAAAACTGACCCCGGTAATGCATCTCACGAAATGTTAAGCCTGTTTAAAAAGATAAAGTCTATACAAAGAAAAGATCGGATCAATGTTATTAAAGAAGAATTAAAGCGCCATAAAAAAGTCATGCATGATGACCTAACTATACTTTTGATTGATGGGTGTAAGGAAAAAGAACTGACACATGGTTGAATCAAAAAAAATTATTGAAATGAAAATAGCGTCCGATCCTGCTTTATTAAGCATGATGCGATGCGTTGTTCTACATTCCTCAAAAAATGCTGGGTGTGATAATGAAATGGCTGAAAATATGGTGATAGCTGTTAATGAAGCTTGCATGAATATTATTCGGCATGCCTATAACAATGATTCGAACAAATCGATCGCTATAAATGTATTTAAAGAAAACAATAAATTAATTTTCAAGCTAATAGATAATGGCAACCCAATTGATTTTAGTAAAATAAAAAAACGAAATCTTGATGAGGTAAAACCGGGCGGTCTTGGACTTCCGATGATAGAAACAATTATGGATAAAGTAGAGTTCTCCACTTCTCCTGATGGAAAAGAAAACGTTCTAGAACTAATAAAGATTAAACATTAAATACGGAGAAAATGATGGAATATAAAATCAACAAGAACGGTGGATATTCGGTAATAGAGCTGGAAGGTGAGATTGACCTTTATTGCTCTCCTGATGCCAGAAAAGTCATCCTGAAAGAATTAAAGAATGGCGATGACATGTTAATTGACCTATCAAAGGTCAGTTACATTGACAGCTCGGGGATTGCCTGTCTGGTTGAAGGATATCAGGTGGCAAATGAAAAAAAAGTAAAGTTTGCATTGCTGGGTGTAAGCCAGAACGCGCTCAATGTATTGAAACTCGCACGCCTTGACAACGTATTCAAAATATACAATTCAATTGACGAAATCTAATAATGCCTGCAACAAAAAACAGATTAATGGCAATGACAGAATATACCGGGAAATACACGGTCGATTTTCTGGAAGAAATTGGTTATGCCTTTTCTTTATTCTCTGAAAGTATTTACTGGATATTATTCGGTCAGTTTAAAAAACAAAAAATCAAACTCTCCAATACAGCCAGAGAAATGATGACTATAGGGATTGGAGCCGTCCCTATTGTTGCCGCCCTTATGTTTGCTATCGGAGTTATGATGGCTATCCAGGGTATTCACACTTTAAGAAAATTCGGAGCTGAGCCTCATGTCATTCCTGGAATTGCACTTGCTATAACCAGAGAATTTGCTCCTTTAATCACATGCATCATTATTTCTGGTCGTACTGGCTCAGCCATTGCGGCCAGGATTGGCACTATGAAAATATCTCAAGAAATAGATGCCTTGCGTGTAATGGGAATCAATCCTGTCAGATATCTTGTTTCACCTGTATTAATTGCAATGTGTATTATGGTGCCAGCACTTACTGTAATGGCAGATGTGATTGGCATATTTGGGGGGGGGATTCTTGTTTCCATGAGTATCGACATTAACCTGTATGCCTATTTTGATCGTGTCATGACAGTTTTGAAAATTGATGACATTATTCAGGGTGTCTTCAAAAGCTTCCTGTTCGCAATCATCATCACTATTTCTGGTGCAGTCAATGGTTTTTCTGTAAAAGGCGGTGCTGAAGGTGTGGGCAAGGCAACAACTCGCGCGGTTGTTCTATCCATTAGTTATATCATTCTCACTGATATGATATTTACATTTATATTAAACCACTAGGTGTATCATGGAAAATAAACCAATCGCCTCTATCCAAAATCTGACTACACACTATGATAACGTGG
>DAOVJZ010000239.1 GCA_030632035.1 Granulosicoccaceae bacterium
ACAAATGGGTGATGCAGTAATTGTAAACCTGAAAGAATTAGCGAATTAATTAGATAAAGGAAAGAGATATGAAACGCGTAGGTTTTGTTGGTTGGCGTGGCATGGTGGGTTCAGTCCTGATGCAACGCATGCGTGAAGAAAATGATTTTGCCAATATTGATGAGCCTGTATTTTTTACTACATCACAGGCCGGGCAAGCTGGGCCGGATATTGGTAAAGCCGTGCCACCGCTCAAGGATGCAAAAGACATCAATGAACTGAAACAAATGGATGTCATCGTCACCTGTCAGGGTGGTGGTTACACCAACGCAGTTTATCCTGAATTACGCAAGGCAGGTTGGCAGGGTTACTGGATTGATGCCGCTTCATCACTGCGTATGAAAGATGAAAGCATTATTGTGCTTGATCCGGTTAATAAAAATGTAATTCAGGATGGCCTGAAAAACGGTGTAAAAACCTTTGTCGGTGGTAACTGCACAGTCAGTTTAATGTTAATGGCTATTGGTGGTTTGTTTGAAAAGGATCTGGTGGAGTGGATTACGCCAATGACCTATCAGGCAGCTTCCGGTGCGGGCGCACAAAACATGCGTGAACTCATCAAACAGATGGGTGCAGTGCATGATAATGTCAAGACGCTGGTTGATGATCCTGCCACAGCCATTCTTGCTCTTGATAAACAGGTGACCAGTTTCTTGCGTAGTGACGCTTATCCCACAGAACAATGGCCAGTGCCGTTGGCGGCCAGCTTGATCCCGTGGCTTGATGTTCAGCTTGATTCAGGACAGAGCAAGGAAGAATGGAAGGCGCAAGTAGAAACTAACAAGATATTGGGACGTTCTGATAATCCTGTCCCCATCGATGGTTTGTGTGTGCGTGTTGGTGCTATGCGTTGTCATTCACAGGCATTAACCATCAAAATGAAGCAGGATGTACCGCTGAATGAGATTAATGACATGATTGCGGGTCACAATGATTGGGTGAAGGCTGTGCCAAATGACAAGGATATCACGATGGAACAACTGACACCGGCGGCGGTTACCGGTACACTGACTGTTCCAGTTGGTCGTATGCGTAAACTGACAATGGGATCTGAATACCTGTCTGCGTTTACGGTGGGTGATCAATTATTATGGGGCGCGGCTGAACCATTAAGACGCATGATACGAATATTGCTTGAACAATAAAATATGACAGATAAAAAATTTGATGTTGCAGTTGTTGGTGCCACGGGGCTCGTGGGTGAAACGATTGTTTCAATCCTGGAAGAGCGCAACTTTCCTGTTGGCAAGTTGTATCCGCTTGCCAGTAGTCGTTCGGAAGGTAAAAAAATTGAATTCAATAAATCGCATCTAAGAATTGAAGATTTAGCGACGTTTGATTTTTCAAAGGTACAGATTGCATTATTTTCAGCAGGAGGGTCAATATCTGCTGAATATGCACCCAAGGCAGCTGAAGCGGGTGCAATTGTAATCGATAACACATCTTATTTTCGTAATGACGATGATGTGCCTCTGGTTGTGCCGGAAGTTAACCCCCATGCAATTGCTGGTTACACACAACGCAATATCATTGCCAACCCGAATTGTTCTACTATTCAAATGTTGGTCGCACTCAAACCAATTCATGATGCAGTCGGGATTGAACGTATCAATGTGGCGACTTATCAAGCGGTATCCGGCACAGGAAAAGAGGCTATGGAAGAACTGGCGGGGCAGACCGCCAATTTACTGAATTTTGGTAAAATAAAAACTCAGGTCTACCCCAAACAGATTGCCTTCAATGTTTTACCCCATATCGATGTGTTTCAGGATAACGGGTATACCCGCGAAGAAATGAAAATGGTCTGGGAAACTAAAAAAATTCTCGAAGATGATGACATTCTTGTAAACCCTACAGCAGTAAGGGTCCCAGTGTTTTATGGACATGCCGAAGCAGTCCATATTGAGACCAAAGAGAAGATTTCAGCCTCATCAGCAAGGGAATTATTACTCAAGGCACCTGGGGTCAGAGTAATGGATGAGCATAAACCGGGCGGATATCCGACACCGGTCACAGAATCTGCTGGCAAGGATCCTGTATATGTAGGACGAATCAGAGAAGATATCTCCCATCCGTCTGGTTTGGACTTGTGGGTAGTGGCAGACAACGTAAGAAAGGGGGCGGCACTGAACTCCGTCCAGATAGCTGAAATTTTGGTAAAAGATTATCTATAAGCTATAGTTAGCGAGGATAAGACAGTAATTGTATAAAATTCATTCCCTTGCGGGTGATTTTGACAGGGCAGTTTAAAACTTAACAATAAAACGGAAAGTCCATTAGGCATTCCATTTAATATATTGCAAAAGGTATTGAGGAAGTGCGAATGATTAGGAAACTGGTCCTGACAGCGACCATGCTAATGGTATTTGTAACAACTAGAGTGATGGCGTTGGGACTTGGAGAATTGACGCTCCATTCTTCTCTTAACGAACCACTGAATGCAGAAATCGAATTGCTTTCGGTTCATACAGATGAACTGGATGCCATCAAAGTTGCGTTGGCAAGCCAAAGAGATTTCAAACTCGTTGGTGTCGATCGCTTATATTTCCTGACTACGCTTGAATTTGTTACCAAGGCAAATAAAGCGGGTAACGCAATTATTTCCATTACTACCAAAGACCCAATTAAAGAACCATTCCTTGATTTTGTTATTGAAGTAAACTGGGCTAAAGGCAGGATGTTGCGTGAATACATAACATTGGTTGATCCGCCCGCCTTTGCGCAAGAAGCCCCCGCGCCCGTTAAACAGGCAAAAACAAAAGCCAAAACATCGGTTGTCAGAGAAACAGTAG
>DAOVJZ010000161.1 GCA_030632035.1 Granulosicoccaceae bacterium
GCAAATACAAGCAGCATTGATACCAGTTTGGTTGTTACGTTTACATTAAAAATGTTTTTGATATTCATGTTTCTTCTCCTTGACTATCCCATTACAGAGATTTCAATCCCTGATATAATTATGTTCCCGATTTATTCCTGTTCCAGTGTTTCTTCTGTTGCCAGCTCTTCAACATTAAACAGCTTGTCTGCATCCAATAACATCACCATCTTGTCATCAACTGAAGCCAGACCATTTATAAAATCCGTACTGACAGTGTCACCGAAATCCGGTGTCGGTTTAATATCATCCTTACCTACATTCAAAACATCCGACACTGCATCGACTACGATACCGACCAGTCGCTCACCTGAATCACTTTTGACAGTCATCACGATGACAACTGTCAACGGTGTGTACTCGACCTCTTCCAGCGAGAACCGCATGCGCATATCAATAATGGGCACAACGGTACCGCGCAGGTTTAACACCCCTTTCATGTGTTCAGGTGTCTGTGGCACCCGTGTCACGGGTGTCCAACCCTTGATTTCCTGTACTCTCAGGATATCAATACCGTAATATTCATCGGCTAAAATAAAAGAAAGAAACTGAACACCATCATCATCTTGACCTAGTGTTCCGTCCTGTCCTAATTGCATTGCTTCTGTGCTTGCTGCCGTAGCCATCGCTATCTCCTTACGCGCTCAATTTGAGCCTGTCTGTTCTATTCTCTTGTGACAATCTAACCAGGCCCGGCACATCAAGAATCAATGCAATGGAACCATCACCTAAAATGGTTGCGCCCGATACGCCATCCACTTTTTTGTAGTTTGTCTCCAGCGATTTAATCACCACCTGCTGTTGCCCAAGTAGATCATCTACAAAAAGTCCGGTCTTCTTACCTTCAGCTTCGACAACAACCAATAAACCTTTAGTAATATCGGTATGTCGTGGTTTTGACTCAAAAATTTCATGCAAGCGAATAACAGGAATATATTCATCCCTCAGCATGAATGTTTCACCCTTGCCGGCAACATAATTCAGCATTTCCGGTTTGATCTGTGTGGATTCGATAATGGAAATAAGGGGCACAATGTAGTTTTCATTACCCACCTCAATTGTCTGCCCATCCAAAATAGCCAGTGTCAGAGGCAAACGCACAGTCAATGTACTGCCCTCGCCCATTGTTGATCTGATCTCTACATTACCGCCGAGGCTTTCCATATTACGTCTGACCACATCCATACCCACACCACGACCTGACAAGTCACTGACTTCTTTTGCGGTAGAAAGTCCAGGTTGGAAAATCAGATCCAGAATCTGGTTATCTTCAAGATGAGTGTTGGCATCAACGAGCCCACGCTCTATTGCTTTTTCGAGAATAACGGCTTTATCTATGCCTTTACCATCATCCCTGACTTCAATAATGATGTTGCCACCCTTGTGGTAAGCATCCAGCCAGACAGTACCTGTTTCAGGTTTACCTGCGGCCAGCCTGTCTTCCGGCATTTCAATGCCGTGATCCAGACTATTACGTATTAAATGAACGAGTGGATCGGTGACTTTTTCAATCACTGTTTTATCCAGTTCGGTTTGTTCACCACTCATTTTTAATTCTATTTTCTTGCCCAGCTTTTCGCTAATGTCATGCACCAGACGAGGGAAGCGATTGAACACGAAACTGACTGGCAACATGCGCATCCGCATGACCTGTTCCTGTAGCTCTCTTGTATTTCGTTCCAGTTGCGCCAATCCCGCTTGTAACATCGGGTATGCACTTCCTGTTGTGCTCAACATGGATTGGGTGATAACAAGCTCGCCAACAAGATTGATGACTGAATCCACCTTGTCGATACCAACACGAATGGATGCCGATTCAGAAGAACTGCTACCGCCAGTACGAGCAGTAGCAGCACCTGTTGCTGCTGGTGTGTTAGCGGCAGGCTGGTTATCAGATTCTGATCTAGAAACAATGGGTGTGATTTCCAGATCACAATCTTCTTCAATCCATGAAAACACATCTTCAATAGCGGCACGTTCAATATTGCCATCAAGCGTTAATGTCCATGCAAGGAAACATTCATCTGGATCTAATTCCGGGAAATCTGGTACCTTGTCTGTATTTACAGCAACAGTTAACTCACCCAATTCACGCAGTTCCTTAAACATACGCGCTGGTTCATTACCTGTTTTCAAAATATACGGGAATGGGCTGAACTTGATTGTCCAACCATCGGCGTTCTGCCCGGTTGATGTATTACTGTTATCTGTGGCGGTCACTGGTGTAGATGCACCCTCTTCTGACTTGCCCCACATTGCTTCGAGACGACCATGCACATCGGCAATGCGTTGTGTATCGAGTTCCTGGTTTTCCTTAGCTGCTGTCAACATTTCTCGTAAACAGTCAACCGATTCAAGCAACAGGTTCACACCTTCTTTTGTTACTTGTCTGCGACCATCACGCATTTCATCCAGCAGGCTTTCGAGAATATGAGTAAAATTAGCCACTGCATTCAAACCAAAAGTACCACTACCACCTTTAATGGAATGCGCTGCACGGAAAATATCGTTAATGACTTCACTATCCGCACTTCCTGAATCAAGACTCAACAGACCTGATTCCATAATATCAAGCCCTTCAAAACTTTCTTCATAAAAAGTCTGCAGGAATTGTGAAATATCAATTGCCATAACGTCCCCTTACTTTAGAACCTTGCCAATAGTGCTAAGCAATGTGTCCGGATCAAACGGCTTTACGATCCAGCCAGTTGCGCCTGCGGCCTTACCTTCTGCTTTTTTATCTGCTGAAGCTTCTGTTGTCAGCGTCAAAATGGGGGTGCCCTTGTAATTACCCATTGCGCGTAACTCTTTTATCAAAGCAATACCGTCCATTTTGGGCATATTGATATCAGTAACAACTAAATCAAACTGTGCTGACTTGGCTTTACCAAGTGCTTCTTCACCGTCCCCTGCTTCAGTGACATCATGACCAGCCCCTTTCAGGGTATGGGCAATCATCTGGCGCATCGAGGCAGAATCATCAACAGCTAATATGGTGGACATTGTTTTTTCTCCTATTCCTTTATGTTTTTATTTAGCTAGATGGCAAATCTAAGCAGTCAGACATACCTAACAACTCTGCTGTTGCTCTAAAATCATCTGATACTTCTTTCAGTTTAAAATCGAGACCATTCTCTTTTGCCTTTTGTGCAAAGGCATAAAGCATCTGCAAACCGGCCGTATCTGTTTGAGTCACTTGAGAAGCATCCACATCAACGGATTGCTTATTTTCAAGTGCCTTGTTTAACTGTTGATGAAAATCCTGGGCATTACGTATGCTGAAATCATCACCACATTTCAGTGTGAATGAGGATTGCTCACATGAAGCCGAAGCATTATTTGAGGGCTTACTGCTGGCCGAACGTTTTTTCACGGCTGCCTTTTCCCCTGCACTACGCTTACTTCCCACTGTTTTTTTCGTCCCCATTTCCTGTCTAATTTCCTGAGTTTTGGTTAAATTTAGGGTGGTTAAATTTAGGGTCCTTTACAACACCACTCCCTAGCCCTATCGGCTATAACCCTTTGAAACTTTACTTTTTGTCTCACTTATTCACCTAAAACACTCAGGAAATATTCCTATAAAAACAATAAGTTAAATCCCCCATGATTACCTTATGGGATTAGGTGGAAAATGGGGATACAGGAAAGCACACATAATATGAACTAAAAAATGGTCACATTAGTCCTGCATATAAACAAAAAGCCCGTCACAAAGACGAGCTTTCGATATTGGAATAAAAAGCTTATTTCATAGAGTCACTTAACATTCCTTGGATACACCAAAGATACGCATCAGCTCGGTTTAGCATAGACCCAACATTTGGCTAGCCTGCACAACTGATTTAGGCATATATGGCAAATTTAAAACCACAGCCAATACACGCAAACATGTTTGTAGCAAACTATTTAAATTTATGATTTATATCAGCTAGTTAAATCTAGTCTTTCTTATAGTCATGTTTGTCCTGTTACCGGTCGATATACTCGGCAGATTATTGAAGGTTTTCACCTATTTGCATGAAGTTACGATTTTCACTCAAAACTGCCTGGTATACATTAATCCTGATGGTGGGTCTGGTTCCACTCGCTATCGTCTTGTCATGGGCCACGCTTAACCAATATGAACAACTACTGAATAATGCGCTGACAAAAGAACAGCATTATAACGAAGAGATTAAGATTCATCTCACCCACGAAATCAAGCGACTGATCACCCTGTTAGAAAACAAGAGTGATCCTATGGCATATACGCTTGCCCATAATCATGATAAGAATTTACTGAATGAATTACTGAGCAAGGCAATAAGTCGTGAAAAATCAGTACACATATTGATGATACTAAAACCAGATGGAGATATTATTGCAGCTATGGAGAACCATGATTCAGTCATAGGGGAACCCATAGAACCAGATGAACTGCGCAACTATTGGCAGCAGGAAAA
>DAOVJZ010000248.1 GCA_030632035.1 Granulosicoccaceae bacterium
ATCTCAGCAAACAGGTTCATAAATTTCTGAGTGGAATTAGTCTGGCAGAAATGATGGAACACAAGGATGCTGTACAGCAATCACAACAGGAATCACAACACATTACGTTGAATCACCCTGTGTTGTAAAACCTGATTTTTAGATTAGAAAGACGCCATGTATTGCAAAATACATGGCGTTTTGCTTTTAGGAAAGATTATTCCATATAGGCAATATTGTTACCCTGATTGGCATCTTCTGTAATATCTGTACCGGGATGTTTATCTTCACCAATGCGTAACAGACTGGGTAACAATATCAGTGTGAATGCAGTACTGACTGACATACCACCCACAATCACCGCCGCCAGACCACGATAAAGCTCGGTACCCGCTCCTGGATTCAATAACAGTGGCAACATACCAAAAATACTGGTCAGTGTACTCATCAGGATCGGACGCAGGCGTAAATGTACTGCCTGTGCAACCGCATCACATCGGGCCATCCCGTTACGCTCCGCATTACGTGTCTGGTAAACCAGCAGGATGGCATTATTGACCACCAGACCCAGCAAGATAATAAACCCGATCATAGTCAACAAATCCATGTGCTGAATGGTGAACAGATTCACAATGGTCAACGCCACAACACCACCTACTGTGGCAAGCGGAATAGCCAGTACAACCAACATGCTGTCCTTGAATGAGCGGAACAGGGAGCTCATTAGCAAATACAAAATAAGAATGGCCAGAGCAAAACCACCGCTCAGGCTTTTCTGTGCTGCCTTTAATTTATCTGCTGTGCCGGTATAACGCACCATGCCATCTTCCGGCATCATACCCTGTAACACGGGTGCGACTCTTGTATCAATCCTATGCAAAGCCTGCTCAAGCGAAATATTTTTTGGCGGTGACACAACCAGGGTAATAGTACGCCGCCTGTCCAAACGTCGAACCTGACTCGGCCCCGCCGTACGCTTTACGGCCATAAGTTCATTAACCGGAAGAATACCTGCATCGGGGGTATACAATGGAATGGAGGCTAGTTCTTCCGGTGTGTGCCAACCTTCTGAACGCAGGATCATATCCAGCCTTTCCTCACCATCAAAATAATCACCAACATATAAACCATCACCCAGTGCACGCGACAGTCGTGCCATGACTTGTCGGTTCCAGCCTGCTTCAGCAATACGGCGCTCATCAGGGACAAGTTGTAATTCCGGTTCGGCCAGTTCGAGGCCGGGATGGGGTTGAATTCTTGAGTCAGGTATCACTTCCTGAATTAAGGCATAACCGGTTCTTGCTGCCTCAATCAAGCTATCTATATTCCTTGACTGCAGGTTAACTGTAATCGTGCGCCCACCACCCATGCGACCGAACAGTGAAGATTGTTTGGCAAACGCAATGGTGTCCGGGAAATCCGCCATCAGTCCATTTAACAGATCGACTACTTCATCAGTCTTGTTTTCATCTTTGGCACGTACTCCCATAAACACCCGATTAGAGCGCGCAACAAAAAAGTAATTTTGAATTTGTGGTTCCTTGTTACCTTCCAGATAAGGTTTCATTCTCTCGGCAAGAGTATTGCCCATTTCCTTTTCCAGATAGGTAATATTGGCACCGGGTGGCATATTGATAAATGCAAAAGCCAGGTTACGTTTGCCTACCGGTAAATATTCTGTTTGCGGGAACAATGCCCATGTAATAACAATCGAGCCACAAATCAAGCCTGCAATCCAGAAGGCACGTTTGGAAACTGTATTCGTCAACGCCATAATGCCATTGGCAATCCTGTCCCACCAATGCTTGTGAGGATCCACAGGACTTTCACTTTTTAGCCACTTCATGGCTGATGTTGGAATAACCGTAATCGCGATCAACAAGGAAGCACTAATAGCAACTGCAATGGCAACCGCAAGGTCGGCAAATAACTGACCGGCGACATCTTCAAGAAATACGATAGGCAGAAATATGGCCACTGTAGTGGCTGTTGATGCCATCAGAGCACCCCATACCTGTGCCGTTCCCTGATCCGATGCTTCCTTTCCCTGCTTACCTTTTTCACGCAAGCGAACAATATTTTCCAACACCACAATAGCCGCATCCAGCACCATGCCCATGGCAAGTGCCAGACCAGCAAGTGAAATAACATTCAGGCTGTGGCTAGTCAGATCAAGAAAACTAAATGAGACAACCAGACAAACAGGAATAGCGACTGCCACCATTAAAGTGGCGCGGAACTGGCGCAGGAACCACCACAACACACCAATGGCCAGTATGATGCCCATCAACATATTATTGCGAACCATACTGATCGAACGATCAATGTAGATTGTCTCGTCATAAACCTGAGTGATAGAAAGTCCAGCATGTACCAGGGGACCATCACGTAATTCAACCATGGCTAGCTTCAGGCCTGCCATGACATCCAGTACATTTACCCCGGTTTCACGATGCGCATTAACCGCAATTGCATTTTTGCCATTGGCAATGACAAAACCTTCGCGCTCACGGAAATTGATATCAATGGTGGCAATATCTCTTAATAAAATCGGATGACCTTCACGCCATTCCACCACCATGTCACCAATGGAATCAACATCAAACTTACCGGTAAAACGCAGATTGTAACGACGTTTGCCTACCTCCTGGTCACCGGCTGAGACATCCTTGTTACCACCCGCCAGTTGTGCCGCCTTGTTCAGATCAACACCCAGACTGGCTGCCTTGTAGGGATCAAAAA
>DAOVJZ010000064.1 GCA_030632035.1 Granulosicoccaceae bacterium
ATATCGAGGCCACGTGCAGCAATATCGGTTGCAACCAGTACACGCACCTTGCCAGCTTTAAAATCAGCCAGCGCCTTGGTTCGCGCACCCTGACTCTTGTTGCCATGAATTGCGGCTGAGCGTATGCCATCGCTATCAAGTTGCTTGGCGAGTTTATTAGCACCATGTTTGGTACGGTTGAATACGAGCACCTGTTTCCAGTTATTTGAGCCAATCAGGAATGAAAGCAGTTCGCGTTTACGACTTTTATCTACCGGATGAATGACCTGTGTAACACGTTCTGAAGCAGTATTGCGTTGTGCTACTTCAATCAGGGCAGGGTTATTGAGCAGTTCCTTTGACAGTTTCTTGATCTCATTTGAGAAAGTAGCCGAGAATAATAATGTTTGTTTATGTTTGGGCAACAGTGCCAGCACTTTACGGATATCGCGAATAAATCCCATATCAAGCATACGGTCGGCTTCGTCGAGCACCAGAATATCAATATTTGAAAGGTTGACCGACCTCTGGCCAACGTGATCCAGCAATCTACCTGGGGTGGCAACGAGAATATCTACGCCTTTAATGAGTTTCTGTTTTTGAGGGTTGATGCTTACACCACCAAAGACCACGGTGGATCTCAAAGGCAGGTGCTTGCCATAGCTGACCACGCTCTCACTCACCTGTGCAGCCAGCTCTCGTGTTGGGGTCAAGACCAGGGCGCGGAGTGGGCGACGACCTTTTACAGGTTTGGTTGACTCCATTAATCTCTGCAATAGAGGCAGGGTGAAACCGGCGGTTTTACCCGTTCCAGTCTGTGCGCCACCCATGATATCGCGGCCTTCCAGAATAATAGGAATGGCCTGTTTTTGTATCGGGGTGGGTTTGCTATAGCCTTTTTCGGATACAGCAGTGAGTAATTCGGTCATGAGACCGAGGGATTCGAATGACATTTTTTGATGTTTCTCCAGGGACGGCCTACCCAAAATACATGATTTGGGACGGTCTAGGCGGACACTTAAATTAGTGTATTTCGAGGCGAATCGGGAAGATTACCGCGTTTTTTAACAGGTGCAGACCGAAGTGCACCAGACATTGGAGCGAAGTATACCCGAAATCAGCTCATGTTTGTACTTTATATAGATGGAAAGTATGGTGTTTTTGGTCAAAAACCGGTTAAACTATGCATGGCTACATTCTATCTTGGTTCTTGTCAGACGTTTTATCCTGTTAATTTCCTCGTATTGATTTGTAACATTTTTTTAATTTTTAATTTTTTAATGAGGTAATTATCATGGCAACAGGAACTGTTAAATGGTTCAACGAATCTAAAGGCTTCGGCTTTATTACTCCAGACGATGGTAGCAAAGATGTATTTGCTCATTTTTCTGCTATCGCAAGCGAAGGTTTCCGTACACTGGCTGAAGGCCAACAGGTAACTTTTGATGTGGAACAGGGACCTAAAGGTCCGCAGGCATCAAACATCAAGGCCTAATTGGTCTTTGTAGTTTGTGTCTTGAGTAAACCCCGCAATATTTTGCGGGGTTTATTTTTTTACGAGAGAAGGGGAGCTTAAAAGTGAAGAAACTATTTGTTGGCAGTTTGCCACCCACTACTACCGAAGAATCTCTGCAGGCTCTATTTTCAGAGTTTGGCACGGTACGTTCTATGAATCTCGTGAAAGATTTGTTTTCAGGAAATTGTAAAGGTTTCGGTTTTCTTGAAATGGAAGGCCATGAAGCTCGTGCCGCCATTGCCGGTTTAAATGGCAGGTCGTTTGAAGGTAATCTCCTGAAGGTTAATTTTGAAGAAGATCGTAAAAAAGGTTTTAAGGGTCGCCGCCGCTAAGGCAAAAATTATTACATGCACTGGGACTCAGTTTCCGGTGTTTGCGCACAGAGTAGTCTTACTCTGAATGAATTATCTATTTATTCTAAATATCTACCGGGTCGTGTGAAAGGAAGTTGTTCTTGTTAGACGAGATCGATTTATGAACAGTTTTAAAGCCGTTGTTATTGGTAGTTTATTTATTCTTATTGTTGGTGCCATTGTTCAATTGGCCAATATCTTTATTGCTGTAGGTTATAACGAATTAGTGAAGAGTTATCCTCTCCTGAACGGGATGGGTGATTATTTCAGATATCTAATAGGTATTCCTGTTTTTCTTTTGGTGATGTTTGTCGGGGGATATATCACGGCGGCTGTTGCGCAAGAGAAGGCGTTGCTGAATAGCTTGCTGGTTGCAATCGTAACAATTGGTATCATGCTTTTTCCGGCGCTTTCAGAATCTGAAATGACAATCTCTGGTTTTTTTATATTTGGACTTGCCTTTGCATCAACTCTGGGCGGCGGGTTTTATTGGCAGAGGAAGAACCGGTAATCTATCGTGGTAGACAAGATCAATCTATCTGTTGATACTGAAAACCTTGAACAGTTTTGCCAGAAACTGATCAAACGTTCACGCGATATTGCTAAAACGCATGACACATTAGTCACATTAGAGTCTTTTATTTTATTGTTTGGCAAAGCGGCGCATGGCACCAGGGAATATCAGGCAATTGAAGACCTCGTTAAATCTTGTTCTGAACAAACCCGTACACAATTATTGAGCCAGCGCACTGATGAATTAAAAAGGGCATTGCAGAAATGTAATGTTGCCGAGGTGACAGTGATACATACCCCTTTATCGCGTGACGGATTTTATTCTATTTTGCAATCTGTGGTTGCAGAGATACTGGATAGTCAACTTGCTGATATTTCACGTTGGGCAATCAACTGGTCGGCTGAGGCTAAACAAAAGGCAGAAGCAGCCAGTGGTTTTCCGGATGCACTGGATTTTGACAAGGCCGGTATAGACATTGAAGAATATCACGCCATGCTTGATGTAAGTCGTTATCTTGAAAACAGGGATGCACATTGAGTAAATCAACCAAGGCACTGGTAATACTGGCCATACTCATTATGGTGGGTATTGTTCTGCAATTATCCGGTATGCTGGATCCACGTGAGATGATAGCGATTGCACGTGAATACACTGATCATTGGTGGCTGGCGGTGTTGCTGGTGTTATTGCAGGTCATTCTGTTTACGTTTGCATTGGCCGGTTCGACCTTTCTCTGGGTTGCGGCAACACTTTATCCGCCCATGACAGCAGCACTGATTCTTGCAGCCGGTGCCATGTTAGGTGGGATATCGGCCTATTTCTTTTCCCAAAAACTGACTGATGAATGGATTCATAAAGTCGAGAATTCAAAAGTCTATAAACTGTTACAGAAAGAAGATAATTTTTTTACCTTGTTTGCTCTGCGTATTATGCCTGCGTTTCCACATGCATTGATTAATTACAGCGCCGGTATCCTGCAAATAAAACTGGTACCGTTTGTCATTACCGCTTTTCTGGGGATTGGCATCAAGTCTTATGTTTATGCAAAAGTGATTTATAAGGCGACATCAACAGGTTCTTTTGCCGGGTTGCTGGACTTTGCGACCTTTGGACCGTTGTTGCTGGTGTCAGCGGCGATCCTGATTGGGATGGTGATTAAGTTTTATTGGGGCAAGAGAAGAGGAATATAGGTTGGGTTTCATTTTATTCAGTCCAACCTGCGTGAGTGGTGAGACACTCATAAAAAAGGCCAGCTAATGCTGGCCTTTTTTATTTTCACATATTGCTATGTTACTTGTTGGCTTCGCGTTCCTTGGTTTCCTTGATCACTTCTTCAGCCACATTCTTCGGACATGGCATGTAGTGCAGGAACTCCATTGAGAACTGACCGCGACCCGATGTCATGGTACGCAGGTCACCGATGTAACCAAACATTTCACTCAGTGGACATTCGGCCTTGATGCGAACACCTGTTGAGCCTGCTTCCTGACCCTGAATCATGCCGCGACGACGGTTAAGGTCACCAATTACGTCACCGACATTATCATCTGGTGTAAATACGTCTACCTTCATGATGGGTTCCATCAACTGAGGGCCGGCCTTTGGCATGGTTTGACGATAGGCAGCTGCAGCAGCAAGTTCATACGCTACAGCAGAGGAGTCAACCGCGTGGTAAGCACCGTCAAGCAGTGTGACTTTGAAGTCGAGACATGGGAAGCCGGCAAGTACGCCTTTGACCATGCTCTTCTTGAAGCCTTTATCGACAGCTGGCCAGAATTCACGTGGTACGTTACCACCTGTTACTTTAGATTCAAATTCATAACCACTGCCAGGTTCACCTGGTTCAACCGTATAATCGATTTTACCAAATTGACCGGAACCACCAGTTTGTTTCTTGTGTGTGTAGGTGTCTTCAATTTTCTGTGTAATAGTTTCACGATAGGCTACTTGAGGTTTACCCACTTCTACTTCCACACTGTGAGTACGTTTCAGGATGTCGATCTTGATATCAAGATGCAGTTCGCCCATGCCTTTGAGAATGGTTTCACCACTGTCTTCGTCCGTTTCAACACGGAAAGAAGGATCTTCCTGAATCATTTTACCAATTGCGATACCCATTTTTTCAGCCGCGCCCTTGTCTTTCGGTGCAACTGCAATCGAGATAACCGGATCAGGGAATACCATTGGTTCCAGTGTGCCTGGATTTTTAGGATCACACAGGGTGTGACCGGTTTGTACGTTCTTCATACCGATAACGGCAACGATGTCGCCTGCTTGCGCGCCATCCAGTTCAATACGTTCGTCAGCGTGCATTTCCACGATACGACCGATACGTTCTGTTTTACCAGTGAAGGTATTCAGTAAGGTATCACCCTTTTTCAAACGACCTGAATAAACACGAATAAAGGTCAATGCGCCGAAACGGTCATCCATGATTTTGAATGCCAGTGCGCGGAATGGTTTGTCCGGATCAACGATAGCGAATTCACCGGTTTCGTTACCTTCTTCATCAGTTTCAGGTTGTGGCTTAACTTCAGTTGGATTAGGCAGGTAGTCAACAACGGCATCCAGTATCAATTGAATACCCTTGTTCTTGAAGGCTGAACCACAGTAAGTCGGGAAGAAGTCCAGCGCAATGGTGCCTTTGCGGATACATTTCTTGATGTCATCGACAGATGGCTCTTCACCGTCCAGATATTTTTCCATCAGGTCATCATCTTGCTCAAGAGCCATTTCAATGAGTTTTTCACGCCATTCTTCAATGGCATCAGCCATGTCTGCAGGTGGCTCTTCAACTTTATAGTTTTCAGGAAGACCTGAATTATCCCAAACCCATGCCTTGCGAGTCAGCAGGTCAACTACGCCAGAGAAATCATCTTCAATACCGATTGGCAGAACCATGACCAGAGGGTTAGCACCCAGTACATCTTCAACCTGTTTAACTACACGGTAGAAATCAGCACCCATACGATCGAGTTTGTTAACAAAAATGATACGGGCAACTTCTGAATCGTTGGCATAACGCCAGTTGGTTTCAGACTGAGGTTCAACACCACCAGAACCACAGAAAACACCAACACCACCATCGAGTACTTTCAGTGAACGGTAAACCTCGATAGTGAAGTCAACGTGTCCGGGGGTATCAATAATATTCATGCGGTGGCCATTCCACTCACAGGAAGTTGCTGCAGACTGAATGGTAATACCACGTTCAGCTTCCTGTTCCATGAAGTCAGTTGTGGCTTCACCGTCATGTACTTCACCGGTCTTGTGGATCTTGCCGGTTAGTTTAAGAATTCGTTCAGTGGTAGTTGTTTTACCAGCATCAACGTGTGCGAAAATCCCAATATTTCTGTATTTGGCTAAATCAGTCATGATTCTACTCTGTTGTATAAATCTAAAATCGAAAGTGGTTTCCGGGCCATGCCAGTACCATATAAATACCGCCAGTCTCTGAACAAGAAAGTGGCGGCGGGCGCATTATAGAGCAAAATCGGGCAGAATTGTGTAACAGATTGAGTATATGAGGGAAATTTGGCCAATTAATGTGTTATTACCCGTTTTTGAGCCTGATTTGACTGAAAATGACGAAAATTGGTCTGATTTTCACTTTATCGGTGTATTAGGTACAATCCGCCCATGCATGATATCCCACTCAGAATTGCCGATGTTTTACTGGAAGTCGAAGCCAATCTTCGTACCAGTGGAAAATGGGGCAATGAACAACCTTCGGACAATGAGCTGGCCAGTGATCAGCCTTTTTGTCTGGATACGCTCGCGTTCGAACAATGGTTGCAGTGGATATTCCTGCCACGCATGAAAGAGATTCTGGAACAGCAACATCCATTGCCGATGAAGAGCGGGATCTATGAATATGCGGAAGATTGTCTTTACGGGAAAGATATAAAAGCAAATGATTTGCTGATACTTATCAAACGTTTTGATGATCTGATCTCGATTCAATCAGGTGTGGTTCGTCACTGATATCCAGGTTATTCCATTAGCTAAACTGTGGTTTATTTCTAATAACCTTATTTACAGAAGTTAAATCAGGTTATTTGGTAACGCTGTATTATTTAATATGTTACCGAAACCTACAGACACAACCAAACCTTTCCCCGATATAGCTTCTGTAGCTAACCCTCGGTCATGCCAGTTCAGATATCCGGATAGCACTTTATGCAGTAATGAAATTGAAGAAGATGAATTTTGTAAGTGGCATGATAATGAACAGGCATTAATTGATCCTGCCCTGAAATTAAATTTACAAGCACATGCCAAAAAAGTATCGGTTATGCGTAACTATCAACTGGCCAGTGCCGACCTTAGCGGGATTGATCTGATCAAGCATGGAGACAGAAATGGTTATCGTTTGATTAATTCAGACTTGTATCGTGCAAACATGAGCTATTCACATTTGTTTAAACTGGATTTGTCGGGTAGTTCGCTTATGAAAGCGAACCTGAAGGGGGCGAATCTCAATCATGCTGTTTTGAAAAATACGAATTTACTCGGCACACGTTTTGAAAACACCAGTCTGGATGGCGTTGTCTGGGGTGATAAGGTATTGCAGGAATCACGGGCAGAATTGACGACAGATAAAGATGAAAAGCAGCAGCTCTATCATGAAGCAGAAGATGTTTATCGTAATTTGCGGATTGCGCATGATAACCAGGGTTATTCACATACAGCCGGTATTTTTTTCAGGCGTGAAATGATTATGCGACGTCATCAATTGCCCTTGCTTTCATTCAAGCGACTTGCTTCCAAATTGATTGATATGTTTACAGGTTATGGTGAGCAGCCAGCTAAAATTATTGTTTTCTCGATTTCAACGATCCTTTTGTTTGCCTTCATGTATGCGATTATGGGGGTCAGTGCCAGTAATGAAGTTATTCAGTTTGATTTACAGGCTGATGCCTCATCCAATGCAATAAGTTTTCTTAATTGTTTGTATTACAGCGTTGTGACTTTCACAACATTAGGTTATGGCGATATTGTTCCTCTGGCATTCACTCGCTTTCTTGCTGCTAGCGAGGCATTCATAGGTGCATTTGCGATGGCCTTGTTTGTGGTTATTGTGGCCAAGAAAACTTCGCGTTAGTTTTATTCCCTGATTTTTTTTGCCCAGCTGTGTGCTTTTTCCAGAATATTTCTTATGTTTAATGTGGTGAGGGTTCTGTTTTTTAACAGATGTTTGCCTGCTACCCATACATCGGTCACATTCTCACGACCGGCGGAATACACTATTTGCGAAACCGGGTTATAAAGTGGCTGGGTTTCGATGTTGTCCAGATGGATTGCGGTAATGTCGGCGGCTTTGCCTTTTACTAGTGAACCAATGTCACTATCCAGCCCCATAGCCCTGGCACCATTGAGTGTTGCCATTTTCAATGTCTGGAATGCATTCAGCGCGCCGGCGTTATCGGCCACGGTTTTGGCGAGTAGGGCAGCGGTTTTCATTTCACCTAACATATCGAGATCATTGTTACTGGCATTGCTATCGGTACCCAATGCAACATTGATGCCGGCATCAATGAGTTTTTGAACTGGGCAATAACCGCTGGCCAGTTTCAGGTTGGATTCAGGGCAATGAACCACGTGTGCTCCACTTTCCGTGAGGAGTTCGATTTCATTATCATTTAACTGCGTCATGTGCACGGCCATCATGCGTGGTGTA
>DAOVJZ010000060.1 GCA_030632035.1 Granulosicoccaceae bacterium
AGAAATAATATTGTTTGTGTCACTTGCCAGGAAGAATGTGAACAAGACGCAATCCAGTTAAAACCGGTTGTCGGTCGTATCTCAGCACCGGAAATCGAGCTTTCTAATTGTACCGGATGTGGGGCTTGCTATGGACCCTGCCCCAAGAATTCGATTTCAATAATACCGTTATCCCAACAGGAGGGAACGATATGAAAATTGCAGGTATTGTAGTTTATTCACTACCTGAACACCTTGATGCCGTTCAAGCCCGTCTGGAACATATGCCGGGCGTAGAGGTACACGGCATGTCGGAAAAAGGAAAACTTATTGTTACCGTAGAGCATGATGAACACTTTGAAATATCAGACTCTATAAACGAAATATCTTCCATGGAAGGCGTGCTTAATGCCTCCATGGTTTATCAGCATTCAGAAAACATCCCCAGTGAACAGGAGGCCACACTATGAAGAGGCGCGATTTTATTAAGACCAATGCAATTGCAGCAACAGCAGCAGCCGCAGGAGTTACTCTCCCGGGAATAAAGGTTGCCAATGCCGAGCAACGAAAAGACTTGATTCGTTGGGATAAAGCTCCCTGTCGTTTCTGCGGTACAGGCTGTAGCGTCCTCATAGGTGTTAAGGATGACAAAGTGGTTGCCACTCAAGGTGACCCCGATGCACCTGTAAATCGTGGTCTTAACTGCGTTAAAGGCTATTTCCTGTCCAAGATTATGTATGGCAAGGATCGTCTTAAAATGCCCTTGTTACGTATGACTAATGGAAAATATGACAAGAATGGCGAATTCACTGAGATCAGCTGGGATCAAGCCTTCGATATCATGGCTGAAAAGTGGAAAGATGCCCTTAAGAAAAAAGGACCAACCTCTGTCGGCATGTTCGGTTCAGGCCAATGGACTGTTTGGGAAGGTTATGCTGCTTCCAAATTATTTAAAGCCGGTTTTCGCTCCAATAATATCGACCCCAATGCTCGCCATTGTATGGCCTCGGCAGTGGGCGGTTTTATGCGCGCTTTCGGTGCTGACGAACCCATGGGTTGTTATGATGATCTGGAGCATGCCGATGCTTTCGTTCTGTGGGGTTCCAACATGGCCGAGATGCACCCCATCCTTTGGTCACGTCTGTCCGATACCCGTCTGACCAAACCTGGTTGTGAAGTGCATGTCCTTTCCACCTTCGAGCACCGTAGCTTTGATCTGGCTGATAACGGCATGATCTTTACACCACAGACCGATCTGGCGATTCTGAACTACATCGCTAACTATATTATTGAAAACAAGGCCTATAACCAGGACTTTATTAATAAGCACGTCAATTTCACCAAAACACCAACCGACATTGGCTATGGCCTGCGCCCCACTCACGCGCTGGAAAAGAAAAAAACCGGCAAGGGTGGCAAACTTTCCAAGATCAGTTTTGATGAATATGCGAAATCTGTTTCCAAATACACGCTGGAATACGCATCAGAGCTTAGTGGTGTACCCCAAAAGAATCTGCTGCGTTTAGCCAAGCTCTATGCCGATCCGAATAAGAAAATTACCTCTTTCTGGACCATGGGCTTCAACCAGCACACCCGCGGTGTATGGGTCAATGGCTTGATGTATAACGTACATCTCTTGATGGGCAAGATCTCCGAACCCGGTAACAGCCCATTCTCACTCACTGGTCAACCCTCTGCTTGTGGTACCGCCCGCGAAGTAGGTACGTTTGCTCATCGTCTGCCTGCTGATTTAGTGGTCAAAAATAAAGCACATCGCGATTTTTCAGAAAAGGTCTGGAAACTACCTGAAGGTACTATCCCAGGCAAACCCGGTTATCACGCTGTACTGCAAAACCGTATGCTGAAAGACGGCAAGCTGAACGCCTACTGGGTTATGTGTAATAACAATATGCAAGCTGCAGCCAACATGAACGAAGAAGGTTATCCCGGCTACCGCAACCCGGAAAACTTTATTGTCGTCTCTGACCCTTACCCTACCGTAACAGCCCAGGCCGCTGACCTGGTTCTGCCAACAGCCATGTGGGTAGAAAAAGAAGGTGCCTATGGTAATGCTGAACGCCGCACACAATTCTGGCGTCAACAGGTATCACCTCCAGGCGAAGCTAAATCTGATTTGTGGCAATTGATGGAATTCTCCAAACGCTTCACAGCAGATGAAGTCTGGCCAAAAGAATTACTTGCCAAAAAACCTGAATACAAGGGCAAGACCCTGTATGACATTCTGTACCGTAATGGTCAGGTCGATAAGTACGGCTCACAGGACGTAACCGATAAACAGGGTAATAAATACCAAAATGATGAAATGAGAGACTTTGGTTTTTATGCACAAAAAGGTCTCTATGAAGAATATCGACTGTTTGGCCTGAATGGACCGAAAAAAGGTCACGAGCTGGGTGAATTTGATCACTACCATCAGGTACGTGGCTTGCGCTGGCCGGTCATTGACGGTAAGGAAACACTGTGGCGTTATCGTGAAGGCTACGATCCATTGGTGAAAAAAGGAGCTGGTGTCGAGTTTTATGGCAAAAAAGATGGCAAGGCCAATATTATCTTTGCTCCTTATGAGCCAGCGGCAGAATCACCAGATAAAGACTACGATCTGTGGCTGTCTACAGGCCGTGTGCTGGAACACTGGCATTCCGGTTCCATGACCCGTCGTGTACCTGAACTGTATCGCGCATTTCCTGATGCCAAGATTTACATGCATCCCGATGATGCCAAGAAACGAGGCCTGCGCCGTGGTATGACTGCCAAGATCGTCAGCCGCCGTGGTGAAATTACCGCTGAAGTAGAAACTCGCGGCCGTAACAAGGTACCAAAAGGTCTGGTCTATATTCCCTGGTTTGATGCCGGACGCCTGGTCAACAAACTGACACTGGATGCAACTGACCCGCTTTCAAAAGAAACGGACTTCAAAAAATGTGCAGTGAAAGTGCTCAAGGCGTAGCAGTGCATCATCATGAGCAAGGCAGACAAACGAGTCGATCAGTATCGGCGGCGCTTTTTGATCCGCGCCGCTGGTCAGGCTTGTGGTGCGGCCTTGCTGGGTATGGGGCTACTGACGCTTGCACGTCAAACCTATGGCCTGCCCGCCACGGCTATTCGGCCGCCGGGGGCCTTGGCAGAACCGGATTTTCTCGCCGCCTGTGTGCGTTGTGGTTTGTGTGTGCGGGACTGTCCTTACAATACACTCAAACTCAGCGAGTTGGGGGATAAAGTGACGACCGGTACTCCCTACTTTATTGCCCGCAACATCCCCTGTGAGATGTGTGATGACATTCCTTGTGTAGTCGCCTGTCCAACCGGTGCCCTCGATAAGGAACTCACCAACATCGATGATGCCCGTATGGGGCTGGCCGCCCTGGTCGATGAGGAAAATTGCTTAAATTTCCTCGGCCTTCGCTGTGAGATCTGTTACCGGGTCTGCCCGCTGATCAACAAGGCAATCACCCTGGAGGCCCAACACAACCCCCGTACCGGAAAACACGCATTGTTTATCCCGGTAGTACACTCAGATGCCTGTACTGGTTGTGGCAAGTGCGAACACGCCTGCATACTGCCGGAAGCTGCCATCAAGGTGTTACCGACCCATTTGGCAAAAGGTGCCCCGGGCCAGCACTACCGTCTCGGCTGGGAAGAAAAACAAAAGGCCGGTGGCTCTTTGGTGGCACCGGATAAAGAACATGAATACAACCTGCCCGAGGGTTTCCGTTATGAGCATGAAGGTCAGGGGCTTATTAAAGAAAAAGAATCCGATAAAACACCGTTTGGCAGCAATCCTCTGGACACATTAAACCAGAGAGGCAACAGTAATGAGTAGCGTACTATTACGCCCCGGTGTTGATGCCATTGCCGTTAAAGGCTGGTGGTCTGCACATCAATGGCTATTGCTGCGTCGTATCACACAAGTCAGTGTACTTGGCTTATTTTTGGCGGGCCCCTTGTTCGGTATCTGGATCATCAAAGGTAACATTGCCTCCTCTTTGACACTGGAGGTCCTGCCCTTATCTGATCCGTATTTGTTATCACAAAGCCTGTTTGCCGGTCACTGGCCGGAAACAACGATTGTCATCGGCGCATTGATCATTGCTGCTTTTTATTTTCTGGTCGGGGGCCGTGTCTATTGCGGCTGGGTTTGCCCTATCAATCCAGTTACCGATCTGGCTGCATGGATCAGGCAACGTTTTGACATCAAGGGCGGTGCCAGATTTCCCCGGCAAAGTCGTTACTGGCTACTTGCCATGACATTTATTACAGCAAGCATCAGTGGCAGCCTGCTATGGGAAATGGTTAACCCGGTCACCATAGTATATCGAGGTCTGATCTTCGGTATGGGCATGGTCTGGCTTCTGCTACTGGCAATATTTTTATTCGATCTACTGCTTAGCCCACGCGGTTGGTGCAGTCATCTTTGTCCCATGGGTGCCTTTTACAGTCTATTGGCACGCTATACACCACTGCGCGTCAGTGCAAGCAAACGGGAACAATGTAATGACTGCATGGAATGTTATGCCGTTTGCCCCGAGCCACAGGTTATTCCGCCCGCACTCAAGGGTGCAGAGCAAGGCATCGGTCCGGTAATCACCGGTATCAACTGTACTAACTGTGGACGCTGTATCGATATTTGTTCCAAACATGTTTTTCAATTTTCAACACGTTTTACCCACACTTCTTATCAGGGGGCGATATGATCACACAGAAATTTGGTTTCACAACAGATTTTCTGAAGGAGCGAAATAACACTATGTATTTCCGACTGAAGAAAATCTGTTGTGGAATCAAAGATCAAGTGAGAGGTCGTCATCCTGATGAGAAGTGTGGGTTAATACTACAAACAACTTTTCTACGGTAACCAAGAGGGAGGCTATGCCATGAAGAAACCAACTCTAATCGCAATCACCTTGATAATGGGGTTAATAATACAGCTCTCTCAAGCTGTTGCAGGCGATGTTACATCACTAAGGGGCAATCATAACCTTGATCAGGCCTCCAAAAACCCTGTTGTAAAACACTGGCAGGAGGATCAAAAACCGATACTGCGTGAATTTGTGCATCAACCACCGCTGATACCGCATACGGTTGAAAAATACAAAATTACCATGAATCATAATAAATGTCTGTCATGTCACAGTTGGTCAAATTATGGTGAATCCGGCGCAACTAAAATTAGTCTGACTCATTTTTCTGATCGTGATGGCAATGATCTGGCTAATGTATCAGCACGACGCTATTTCTGTAATCAATGCCACGTGCCACAAGCCAATGCGCAACCACTGGTAGAAAACACTTTTAAACCTGCTGGAATAATCAGACGATAAATGATCACGACACTATTACATTCATTAATTTACAAGACGGGAACAAAGCCATGTCTAGCGAAAAAAACAACTTTATCTCTTGTATGTGGGAAATAATGAAAAAACCCTCTACCCATTATTCACTCGGTGCCTTGCTCATCATCGGGTTTGTAGCAGGTATTATATTCTGGGGTGGTTTCAATACCGCCATGGAGGCGACGAATACGGAAGAATTCTGTATCTCATGCCATGAAATGGAAAATAATGTGTACGCAGAATATAAAGACACAATCCATTATTCCAACCCTAGCGGTGTACGCGCTACCTGTCCTGATTGCCACGTACCCAAACAATGGCATCATAAGGTGATTCGTAAAATAAAAGCCAGTAATGAGCTTTTTCATAAAGTGTTAGGTACGGTAGATACCCCGGAAAAATTCGAGGCAAAACGGCTGAAACTGGCGCGTAGTGTCTGGAGCACCATGAAATCAACTGATTCAAGGGAGTGTCGCAACTGTCACGATTTCAAATCCATGGACTATGTTAAACAGGGACGGCGTGCAGTCAGTTCGCATACAAAGGGATTTGATAAAGGTAAAACCTGTATTGACTGCCACAAGGGTATTGCCCACTCATTACCAGCTATGTATGAGGAAGATCCAAGTGCCGCAATGGCAGCAGAATAGAGTCTAACAATCTGGAAAATAAAAATGCGGGGATAATCCCCGCATTTTTATTTTCTAACCGCAGTATGAATCTTGCCTTTCTTGTCCTTGATATAAATTGCTACCGGAATGGACGAGTTTCTATCCATAAGGTAAATAGCACTGTATTGGTTAGCGCGTGCTGAGGACCACATATCGAATATCTGTTTCAGATCCTTCTTCTTACCCTGGTGACTTGTCTTTAACCAATCATCAGTAACATTGATATGTAATACACCATCTCCCTTGTCATCCACACTGCCAAACTGGGATGAACCCGTGTCTGCCATTTTCTTGTCTTTAAAGAGATTAAAACCATTGCTGAACTTTTCAAGTGCATCAACTGCAACAACGGGTACTTTTACTTCTACTTTCTTCCCAACCTTTTTTACAACCTTTTGCTGTACATTTTTTTTAGCAACGGGTTCTTTTATCTTTGATGGTGCATGTGAAATCAGCTCTTCTTCGTCAGGTGTCAACACCGGTTTGCGATAATTCAACAAAGCAGTGTGTACCCAACCCTGCTGATCTGTGCCCAGTATCTTGACCTTGACCCAGCCAGACTTTCTTGTAATTTCCTCGACCGTTCTGCCCTTGGAAATACGTGCAACAATTGCTGACTCAGTGGTGGAATTTGCACGTATATTGACCAGACTACCTGTGATATAGAAAACATCACCCTTGGTGGCATATACCAGCCCGGTACCTGCAAAATAACAAATCAGAACCAGAAATAATGGAGTCTGTTTTATTCTTTTAATATTATTAAACATTTTTATCTCCCCTGTCCCTATCAACTATATACCTAACGCCATCAGGTTCAACCTGATATCCAGAATCTCTGTTTAACTCACTGATGGATAATATCTTGATCACGTAGGTAACGGATACTCAGATATTTAATATGCTCACCATATCAAATATCAATGGCCTGTATTTTTGAATATGCCAGAAAACAAGGGGATTATACCTCTACAGGTTTTTATATTTTACAAGCGATATCATGAAATACTCTAATCTGATCTCGCCCGTGTTCCTTGCCAAAATACATAGCCCTGTCGGCCTGCTTTATAAGCTCTTCAAACAAGCTATCTGTTCCCTTTTTAGGATTTATAATATTTTTAACACTTTCTACATCCGTGATTCCAGCAGTCATGGTTATACGCATAGACCTGTCCCCATAATGCCATTTTTCATCATATATACTCTGTTGAATACGTTCGGCAAGATTCTTTGCTTCGTTTGCATCTGTATTTGGCAAAGCAAGCATGAATTCCTCACCTCCAAACCGACATAAAACATCAGCATCTCGAATCTGCTTTTCCAGCAATCTTGCTATATTCTCAAGCACGTAATCACCCGCCATATGACCATGGTTATCATTTACTTCCTTGAAAAGATCAATATCCATTACAATTACTGAAAAAGACTGTTCGTAACGTATTGCTCGAGTCAATATGGATTGTGCCTCGGGAAAGAAAAAACGTCGGTTATGTAATCCTGTCAGATCATCAACAAATGATAATTCCTGATAACGCTCTTTAAGCTCCAGGGTTTCCTCAAGTACTTTTTCAAGTTGCCCTGTTTTCTCTTTAACCAAATCATTCATTTTATGCATATGATTCCAGCTATCTAATATAGGGCCCAGAAAATTAGAAAAGAGGGTTAACAAGCGTTCATGGGTTTCATTAAAATGATTGGCATAAGGGTGGGAAACATTCAGTGCGCCCAATATCTTGCCTTCGGAATGGATGGGGACACTGATAAGAGAACCTGTCAATAACTGCTTGCTCCCTTTTTCATCTATTCCCTCTATAACTCGTTTATCAGAAGAACAATCATTAACTACTATCAATTTATTATCCTGAACTGCCTTTCCTATTACACCTTCACCAACCTTAAAAGTCATGCCGGTTCGTTTATCTTTTTCTTCTCCCTTATCTTGATCCGTAAGATCATGCCAATTCAGACCTGCTGCACAATACAATTCTTTATTATTGAGTAAAAAAATAGAGCAACATTCCAAATCAACATTTTCAGCAAGTGTTTTAAGAGAATTTTTTAATAATTGTTGTTCTGTCTTGGTATTGGCACTAATTGATGACAGTCCACTAAGTGCTGACAAAATATCAACCAGATCAATAAAACGATGATTTATGTCTCTGAAAGACTCAAGAAATGGTTCAGTTTTCATTTGAAATTATGGTATAGCCATAAACTGGGAAATAGTTTCTACCTCTTCCCGCTGGGCTACAACATCCTTGATTACTCTTGTAATATGTGAAGAATCCAGAGAGAGCTTTTTCAATATGCTTTTATCATCGATCCTGACATTATTTTGTTTGTCATAGAGTTGATAGGCAATCTTTGATGCCATCCCGGTTAAAAGAGTTATTTTTTCAAA
>DAOVJZ010000052.1 GCA_030632035.1 Granulosicoccaceae bacterium
ATCAATGTTCCACTGTCTTTTATTCCAACAATACGCTTGAACATACTTTCGTAAAGATCGCCCACAACTGAAATCATCACTGTCGCCATACACAATATCACAAACATTATCTCATTCATTTTTATAATTGAACTGTTTGCGTGTATCAGAAAGGCAAATATCGCCGTTGCCAATATTGCGCCCATAACACCTTCCCATGTTTTGCCTGGACTGGTAGCGGGTGCCAGTTTATGTTTACCGAACTTGCGGCCTGCAAAATAGGCACCACTATCAGCGACCCAAATCATGACCATCAGGAACAATACCAGCAAACCACCGTCTTCATTTACACCGTGAAGGGCAACCAATGCCTTCCATGCAGGCACCAATACCAATATACCCGTCACTGATTTAATAACCGGGCTTCTGGTTGTGCTGGGGATTGATTTTTCATACAACAAAATCTGTACCAACCCTGCAACCCAGAACACCAGACCTGCTATCAAAACAGGCATAAGAGCAAGATCATAAGATAGCCATAACAAACCGGCTACCAGCAAGGCGAAAGCCAGACGCGCCAGAGAGTTTTTAATTCCTGCCAACTGTGACCATTCCCATGCACCACCAAGAACAAATACACCCAGCGCAATAGCAAACCCGTCATTCGGCAAAAGCAGAACACCTGCTACTACAACGGGAATAAGAATGGCGGCTGTGATTATTCTTTTTATCAGATTTGTATTCATTTAAAACCTACTTCGCTACCTGCTCTTTTTTAACCTGTTCCCCGGTATGTCCAAAACGACGCTGCCGGGTCGAAAACGAGGACAAGGCTTGTTCAAAACATTTTCTGTCAAAATCAGGCCAGAACACATCTGTAAAATACAATTCTGTATAGGCCAACTGCCATAATAGAAAATTGCTAATGCGATGTTCACCACCAGTACGAATAAAAAGATCCGGTTCCGGCAAGTCGCTCAATGCTGTTTCTGAATGCAGCAATTCAGCATCAAATTGTTCTGCACTCAGTTCGCCATTTTCTACACGTTGGCAAATAGTTTTTGCTGCATTCACAATATCCCAGCGACCACCATAATTAGCAGCAATATTGAATGCCAGTTTTTTATTGTCTTTGGTTAGTTGTTCGCTGTCATTGATTTGCTTTTGCAATTTTTTTGAAAATGCACTGCGATCACCAATAAACTTGATACGCACACCACTCTTGTTCAGTTCAGCGACTTCTTTTGTCAGGCTGGTAAGAAACAGATCCATCAATATGCCTACTTCTTTTTTGGGACGATTCCAGTTTTCAGTGCTGAAGGCGAATACCGTCAGACCACCAATACCCAATTCCAGACAGGTCTTGATAGCAGAACGCACATTCTCAACACCGGCCTTGTGGCCAAATGCGCGTGGTTTACCTTTTTGTTTTGCCCAGCGGCCATTGCCATCCATAATAATGGCAACATGGTGAGGAAGGGATTCCAGTGTGTCTATTTTATTTTCAGCACTGGACATTTGGAGGGTTAAACCTCAAGCAGATCTTTTTCCTTAACCCCGACAATACTATCAACTTCAGCGACATATTTATCAGTCAGCTTTTGTATCTCATCGGCAGTCTGGCGTTCTTCGTCTTCCGTGATTTCTTTTTCTTTTAATAATTCTTTTACATCACTGATAGCATCACGACGAATATTGCGAATAGCGATTTTGCCATTCTCACCTTCCGACTTAACTACCTTGATCATTTCCTTACGACGTTCTTCTGTCATCGGAGGCAATGGAATACGAATGACTGTACCTGCAGTAGTTGGCATTAACCCCAGATCGGATTTCATGATGGCCTTTTCAATCGCGGCAACCATATCCTTTTCCCATGGAGTCACTGTCAATGTACGTGGATCACCCACATTAACATTAGCCGCCTGATTCAACGGTACTTCATTGCCATAGTGCTCTACAGTGATATGATCGAGCAAGCTGGTGTGCGCACGACCGGTGCGTAATTTTGTCAGCTCCTGCTTAAGTGAATCAATGCTTTTACCCATACGGACTGATGCATCTTTTTTTATGTCTTCTATCATCAAGCCCCTCCTTTATTAACTAATGTACCCTCATCTTCACCGGCAATCACCCGGTTGAGTGCACCGGATTTATTCATATTATAAACTCGAATAGGCAGATTATAGTCGCGGCACAATACAATGGCAGTGGTATCCATTACTTTCAAATCTTTACTGATGACTTCGTCAAAACTCAGGCATGAATACAATGTCGCATTCTTGTCCTTAACCGGATCAGCTGAATAAACCCCGTCAACCTTGGTGCCCTTGATAACTACATCAGCCCCGATCTCAACGCCACGCAAACTGGCAGCTGAATCTGTAGTAAAGAAGGGGTTGCCTGTTCCCGCCGCAAAAATAACAACACGCCCTTTTTCCAGATGACGTACTGCACGGCGACGAATATAGTCTTCACAAACCTGATTGACTTTAAGTGCTGACATGACACGGGCTTTTACATCCTGACGTTCAAGCGCATCCTGCATAGCCAGTGCGTTGATTACCGTTGCCAGCATACCCATGTGATCACCGGTCACACGGTCAATACCTGATGCGGCCAATCCAGCGCCACGGAAAATATTTCCGCCACCAATGACCATACCGACTTCGATACCCGCATCGACCAGCTCTTTAACTTCGCTAGCCATACGGGCGATGATTTCCGGATTGATTCCGTAATCATCATCACCCATTAACGCCTCCCCACTTAACTTGAGGAGAATACGTTTATATTTGGGTGTCACTGCCATCAATTAACCGCCTTGCATCTGTGCTTTTACTTCTTCAGCAA
Organism: Granulosicoccaceae bacterium; assembly: GCA_030632035.1. Lineage (GTDB taxonomy): Bacteria > Pseudomonadota > Gammaproteobacteria > DAOVJZ01 > DAOVJZ01 > DAOVJZ01. The sequence continues at coordinate 2,833 of DAOVJZ010000052.1, forward strand.
AGTTTTCGACCTTCTTCTCAATACCTTCACCTACTTCAAGACGATCAAAACTCAATACCTTTGCACTGGCAGACTTGAGCAGTTTCTCAACTGATTGATCCGGATCTTTAATAAATGCCTGTCCGTATAAAGTAATTTCATTAATAAACTTTTTAATACGTCCAGCAACCATCTTTTCGACAATTTCAGGTGGCTTGCCACTTTCAGCAGCTTGTGCAGAAAAGATTTCCTTTTCCTTATCCAGTATGTCTTGTGAAACATCATCACTTGAAATACAGGATGGGCGACTGGCTGCAACATGCATGGCAACATCCTTACCTAAAGCATCATCACCACCTTCCAGTTCAACCATAACGCCAATACGTGAACCATGTTTGTAATGAGAAAGAGTGCCTTTCACATCTTGCTTAAGGACAAAACGACGAACCTGGGTATTTTCACCGATCTTCGAAATTAGGCTCTTCTGTGTATCCTGAACAGATGCACCACCATCAGTTATAGGTGCTGCCATTAATGCATCCAGATCAGCTGGCTTATTTACCAGAATACTGTTTGCCACTGCGGTTACAAAGTTTTTGAAATCATCACCCTTGGTAACAAAATCAGTTTCGCAATTCACTTCGACAACACAACCTGTCTTTCCGTCAGCAGAAAAGGCAAATTCAATCAGACCTTCAGCAGCAACACGCCCTGCCTTCTTGTCTGCTTTCGCCAGACCGGTTTTACGCATGTGTTCAATGGCTGTTTCAATATCGCCATTGGTTTCTTTCAATGCCTTTTTGCATTCCATCATGCCTGCGCCTGTACGGTCACGCAGTTCTTTCACCATAGATGCTTTAATTTCCATACTGTACCTCTTTGATATTCTTTAACTCTTGCCAGTAAATGCGTTTAGATCAGGAAGATGCCTTTTTCTTGGTCGTCTTCTTGGCTACTTTCTTGGTAGTTTTCTTGGCTACTTTCTTAGTAGTTTTCTTGGCAGTTTTCTTGGCAACTTTTTTGGTTGTTTTCTTGGCAACTTTCTTCTTGCTTGCCGCTTCAACAGTTTCAGTCTTTTCTCCGCCTTCAGCTTCTTGCTTGGCTACCGCTGCTGCAATGGTAGTTTCTGATTCTTCCTTCTCACCACCTACTGAATAGACTTTTACTGACTCTACCTTGTCTTCTTCAGCCAATGCCTTGGCTGCTTTTTTCACAGTCACGCTGGCCTTGCCTGGCTTCTCTTCTTCGGTAACCTCAACAAATTCATCATCATCAGATGGAAGTGGAGCAACAGAAGCTCTGCCAGTTAATACGGCATCAGCAATGTTCTTTGTATAAAGACGAATAGCACGGATGGCATCGTCATTACCTGGAATAACATAATCCACATTATCAGGAGGATTGTTGGTATCAACAACCGCAATAATAGGAATGCCCAGTTTAACTGCTTCATTAATAGCAATCTTTTCATAGCCGACATCGACAATGAAAAGTGCATCAGGGAGCGCAGGCATGTCTTTAATACCACCAAGACTGCGTTCCAGTTTTTCATGTTCACGACTGCGCATCAGGGCTTCTTTCTTACCCAAACGCCCAGGATCCATTTCTTCCAGTTCACGCAAACGACGAATTGATTGCTTGATGGTTTTAAAATTAGTCAGCATGCCGCCCAACCAACGATGATTTACATAAGGCATATCACAACGTTGAGCTTCTTCACTGATAGTGTCGCGTGCTGCACGTTTAGTACCAACGAACAGAACCTTGCCGCGATTAGCAGCCAGACTACTGACAAAATTTGTAGCATCGTTGAATAAGGGAAGGGTTTTTTCAAGATTAATAATATGAATCTTGTCACGATCGCCAAAGATATATTCTGACATCTTTGGGTTCCAGTAACGGGTCTGATGGCCAAAATGAACACCAGCCTCCAGCATTTCACGCATGGAAACGTTAGACATTGTATTTCTCCAAATTGTAAGGGTTAGGTCCTCCACACACCCCATTTATCCACCTGTTCGAGACAGGCACCCAGATAAACGTGTCGGTGTGTGTGCGAATTTACCGCTTGAATTGCCAAGTCGGCGCGCGTTTTATACCATAAACCCCCTCAGACAACAACGGATTTGAGGAATCTCTGATTAATTCTACGTGGTTGCGCCGGTGGCTATTTTCCCTCAAGGCAAGGCGAAGCGAGCGATGTGTAGTCAATCTACATGAGCGAACGCCAACGCAGCATTGGGGGAAAATAGCCCTCGGCCCGAAGGGTTGCGGCCAAAATGCCCAGCTTCGGTGTTGCAGGCCTTGGCAAGGACTTTGGCCATTGCCTGCGGCCTGCGCCTTGAAGCTGGGCATTTTGGTCGCAACGCAATCCACGTATAATTAACCAGAGGTTCCTGAATACAACCCACTGATTTCCCGCTAGAATACCCCCTCATTTCAATAAAATTACCCAAATTATGGCCATAACAATCAAATCAGTGGATGAAATCGAGAAAATGCGGGTCGCTGGTCGTCTGGCGGCTGATGTGCTCAGGATGATTCGTCCTCATGTCCAGGCCGGTATCACGACCGAAGAACTGGATCGGATTTGCCATGATTACATCGTCAATGTTCAGGATGCCATCCCGGCTCCGCTCAATTACCACGGATTTCCGAAGTCGATCTGCACCTCGATCAACCATCAGGTCTGCCACGGCATCCCTGCGGACAAAAAACTGAAAAATGGCGATATCATCAATATTGATATTACGGTCATCAAAGACGGCTTTCATGGTGACACCAGCAAGATGTTTATGGTGGGTGATCCCTCAATTCAGGCCAAACGCATCGTCAACATCAGTTACGAATGTATGTGCAAGGGGATCGACGTCGTCAAACCGGGTGCGTATCTGGGCGATATCGGTTTTGTTATTCAACAATATGCTGAAAAAAATAACTGTTCTGTTGTCAGGGAATACTGTGGACACGGTATTGGACTCACCTTCCATGAAGAACCGCAGGTTTTGCATTATGGAAAAAAAGGAACAGGAATAGCACTGGAACCGGGCATGACCTTTACGATTGAACCCATGATCAATATTGGTAAACGTGATGTCAAACTCATGCCTGATAAATGGACCGTCATCACCAAGGATCGCAGCCTGTCGGCACAATGGGAACATACCATTCTCGTGACTGAAACTGGCCATGAAGTACTGACACAATTGGAAGGTGAAGACTTGTAGTGTCAAATACAACCAGGCTAATCGATCTCTCTGATATAAATAACGTACAGGCCAATCAAAACCAGTTACGTGAATACCTTAAGTCTTCTCTGAAATCTGGTAGAGAAAGTCTAACAAAGCGTTTCAATAATAATACCCCTGCCGGTGAACTGGTTCATCAAAATGCAGAAATGATTGATGTACTGTTAATCCAGACATGGCAACTTTTTTTCAGTCATTATCAGGAACAAATCGCACTGGTGGCCGTTGGCGGCTATGGGCGAAATGAATTACACCCCGGCTCTGATATTGATCTCGCTATTTTGATCACTCCCGATGCATCAGAATGTCTGCCCATCATTGAGCAATTTATTACCCTGCTCTGGGACATCGGTCTTGATGTCGGTAACACAGTCCGCACCATTGAACAGTGTGTTGAAAGTGCACTGGAGGATATTACAGTTGCCACCAACCTGATGGAGGCGCGCCTGTTATCCGGCAATCAAACTTTATTCGATGACATGAAGTCTGTGACTTCACCTGAAAATATCTGGCCAGTAGATACTTTTTTTGAAGCGAAATGGAAAGAACAAATTGCGCGTCATCATAAATACCATGACACCGCCTATAACCTGGAACCTAATATCAAGGAAGGCCCCGGTGGTTTACGTGATATCCAGATGATTGGCTGGGTCGCAAAACGTCATTTTGGCGCAGCTACACTGCACGATCTGGTTATACATGGCTTCCTGAATGAACAGGAATTTAATGAGTTAAATGACGGCCAGAATTTTCTGTGGAGAATTCGTTATGGCCTGCATGTAATAACAAACCGACGTGAAGACCGGTTACTGTTTGATCACCAACGTACTCTGGCAAGTATGTTTGGCTTCAAGGATGACGAACATAATCTGGCTGTCGAAATTTTCATGAAGCAGTACTACCGCACTATCAAGGGATTAAACCGTCTGAATGAAATGCTGCTCCAGTTGTTTGAAGAAGCCATTTTATTAACAACGGATGATGAACAACCTGTTGCAATAAATAATCGTTTTCAAGTACGCCAGGGGTTTGTTGAAATCAGCACTGAAGATATATTTAAAAAATATCCTTTTGCCCTGCTTGAGATTTTTTTAATCCTGCAACAACACCCGGAAATAAAAGGTGTCCGTGCCACTACGATTCGATCAATTCGGGATCATCGTTATCTGATTAATGAAAAGTTTCGTAATGATTTACGTTGTCGAAGTCTGTTTATGGAAATTATTCGTCAACCTGCCGGTATCACCAATGAGCTAAAAAGAATGAACCGATACGGCATTCTGGCTGAATACATACCTCTATTCGACAATATTGTTGGCCAGATGCAACATGATCTTTTCCATGTCTATACCGTAGATGAACACACGCTGTTTGTTGTGCGTAACCTGAGACGTTTTGCTATTCAGAAATATTCTCACGAATTCCCCATGTGCAGTGAATTGTTTGAAAAATTACCCAAACCGGAAATTTTGTACATAGCAGGACTGTTCCATGATATTGCCAAAGGCCGTGGTGGTGATCACTCTGAATTAGGTGCGATTGATGCACGTGAGTTCTGCCGACATCATGGTATGAGTGAATATGACGCTGATCTGGTTTCATGGCTGGTACGAAATCATTTGCTCCTGTCACAAACATCACAACGAGAAGATATCAGTGATCCTGAAGTCGTGAATAACTTCACTGCCAAAATTGAATCGCTGACCCATCTTGATTACCTGTATTTGTTAACTGTCGCTGATATCCGCGCAACAAATCCATCACTATGGAATTCATGGAAAGCAGCTTTACTTATGGAGCTGTACTCAGGTTGTGCAAATATTTTCCGTCACGGTACAGATAAACCAGATGAGCGTGTGTTACAAAAACAGAAACAGGCGCAACAAATGCTGGGATCAGCGGGTTACCAGCAATCAGACATACTTTTACTCTGGCAAAATCTGGATGATGATTATTTTTCCCAATACAGAGCCAATGACATCAGCTGGCACACAAAAACATTGCTTGAAGCAAAATCTGATTCATCACCGCTGATTGCGATCAGAACCTCTGAAGAACGCGGTGGAACCGAAATCTTTGTTCACACACCAGATGCCCATCACCTGTTCGCTGGCATTACCTATACACTGGCACGCTTTGGTCTGGATGTAGTCGGAGCACGTATCTACACCAGCAAATCAGGCGATACATTTGATTCATACAGTGTGCTGGAAGGTGATGGCAATGCTATTGAGGATCAAAACCGCATTGAGGAAATCAAATCAACTCTTCAAAAACAAATCTCTGAGGGTAAATTGAAACCAGGGGAAATCAGTCGCCAAATCCCAAGACAGCTTAAATATTTCCATATCCCGACCGAGGTGAATTTCTATAAAGACAGGCGTGATCGCACAGTGATGGAGGTCATTACGACAGATAAGCCCGGGCTGTTATCCCAAATCGCCATGGCTATGTCAGAATGTAATATCATGTTGCGCAATGCCCGTGTGACCACCTTTGGTGAACGTGTAGAAGATACTTTTTTGATAACAGATGGCGGTGATCAAGTTCTCGATAACAAAAATAAACTTTCCTGTCTGCGGGAAAAAATCACGAATTTTCTGGAAATAAAGTAAACAATCACCCCTCTTTAACCCTGTTTCCCTTTTGCCAACCACCGTTAATCAATGAGGTTTTTGCTATTTAAACATATGGAATATAAAAGAATTCAATACGTTATACACACATGCTCAAGTTGACCAAAATCAACAAAAGACAATATTGGCTTGATTGAGTGCCCGAATCATTGGATAATTAGTATTTTAGCTGATAGTGAAATAGGTCCTGTTCAGGACTTCAAAATTATCAATAAATTATTTATAATCCGTGCCTTGGTTAAGGGCGGACTATGTGGACATCAATCTTTTAATTTTTTGAGATAGGTAGCAAGACTTATGAGCGATAAGAACATCAACTACCATAAAACCATGACTGACCTTGAAGGTAAGGGCGTCAATAAGGATTACATCATCGGATGGGCCGGCGGTTTTTGGCA
>DAOVJZ010000254.1 GCA_030632035.1 Granulosicoccaceae bacterium
AGAACCGCAACATTGATCCATTCCCAGCCTTTACCTGCCATCACACCAAAAACAGGTTCTTTTAAAATAGTCGTTAAATTTTGCTCCAGACCAAGCTGGGTTTTTAATGTATCTAAAGGGGTCGCCATAGTAATGGCATCAAAAAGAACGGGATCAAGAATAGAACTGGACAAAATAATCTGTAATGTACTAATCAGGTTGGGTGCGTTTTCAAACATTTCAACAGGCGCTGTCCATGCAGTCATTTCTACCGGAAAAGAAATCAGCAACATGGCATAACCCAGCATGGCGGGATTAAACGGGTTATAGCCCAGACCACCATAAAGGTGTTTACCAAATATCATAGCGAAGGCCACACCGATAACAGTAATCCACCATGGCGCAAACGGAGGAATACAGAAAGCAAGCAAGACGGCCGTGATTAATGCACTATTATCTGCAAGGGCTGATTTAACAGAACGATTGCGCAATTTCAGCATAATGGTTTCTGTTACCAGTGCAGTAGTGATGGCAATCAGCATGTGCACTGCAATACCCGAACCAAAAAACCAGATATAGGTAAACAATGCAGGAAGCAGGGTAATAACAACTGCACCCATAAAGAAAGGCAAGTTGATACTTTTATGCGTAAAGGGTGAGCTGTTAATCATAATTATTGGTTCTTGTTTTCCTGTTGGGCATCACGTTTGGCTTTAACTCTATCGAGAGCCGCCTGAATAGCTTCCTGTTTTTTGTCTTTGTCAGCGGATTTGTTCAATTGCTCTGTTTTTTTCTTGTGGCGTTCGGCGCGTTCACTTTTTTCGCGTTCAAGACGGAATTGTCTAAATTCATGGCGTTGACGTGCAATATCCGATTTCTGTTTTTCCTGTTCCTGTACCCAGATTTCAGTTTTCGCAAAACGGTAATATTGTACCAGTGGAATATGGCTGGGGCAGACATAGTCACAACAGCCACACTCGATACAGTCAAATAACTTGTAATCCTGTGCCTTGTCAAAATCTCTGGCATGGGCATGCCAGTAAATTTGTTGGGGCAACAGGTTTACCGGACAGACTTCCGCACACTTTCCGCAACGAACACAAGGCATGTGCCGCTCATGATGGGAGCCATCTTCTCGTGCAAGAATACAGTTACAGGTTTTTATAACAGGTGATTGTGCTGAAGAAACGCGAAAGCCCATCATGGGGCCACCCATAACCAGTGGTGCACGCTCATCAGTGAGCCCACCGCTGGCATTAACCACATCATTAAATGGAGTACCAATCAACACTTCCAGATTGCGTGGTGTTTTAACCTTGTCTCCGGTAATGGTTACAACACGAGAAACAGAAGGTTCGCCGAGAACAACAGCATGGTAGACCGCATTGGCTGTCGCGACGTTATGGCAAACAATACCAATATCGCCAGGGAGTGAGTGACTGGGCACTTCGAGGTCAGTGAGTATCTTGATTAATTGTTTTTCGCCACCGGTTGGATATAGAGTCGGCACACTGACAACCTCAATTCCGGAAAATGCGGAGGCCGCTTTTTTCATCGCAGAAATAGCTTCCGGTTTATTGTCTTCAATACCAATAAGGCAACGTTCGGCTTGTAATGTATGCAACATAATACGTACACCGGCAATAATGTTGTCGGCTTGTTCGCGCATTAGCATGTCATCACAGGTAATGTAAGGTTCACACTCGGCACCGTTCAGAATGAGTGTTTTAATTTTCTTTTCTTCACCCGGATTGAGTTTGATAAAACTCGGGAATCCGGCACCACCCATACCGACAATACCCGCTTCAAAAACAAGTTCGCGTAATTGTTCCGGCATCATGGACTCGTAGTTGCTAACAGGGTGCTTTTCAATCCATTGTTCCTGACCATCTGGTTTAATCACCACACACATGGATTTCATGGAGGACGGATGTGCAATCGGATAATTATCGACATCAATCACGGTACCGGAAGTGGGGGCATGTAGAGGCACACTGACATAACTGCTTGCCTTGGCAATCTTTTGGCCTTTAAGCACCTTGTCACCCGTTTTTACAATGGCCTCGGCGGTTTGGCCAAGATGTTGTTGTAATGGCAAGATCAGTTTTTCGGGTAATGGGATTGTTTCAATAGGCGATGTAGTTGATTCATCCTTGTGTTCTTCTAGATGCAGGCCACCACGGAATTGCCAGAGTTGTTGTATTGTATTCAACATTATCCGGTGACTCCGTTTTCAATTTGTGTTTTTTCAGGCTTGGGCCATGTCCAGTTCTGGAGTGTCTTTTTAACCGGTACTATATATATACATTCAACCGGACAGGGAGGGATGCAAAGATTACAACCAGTGCATTCTTCCTCAATGATTGTATGCATTTGTTTGGCCGCCCCCAGAATGGCATCAACCGGACAGGCCTGAATACAAAGTGTGCAGCCAATACAAAGATCTTCATCGATAATGACAACAGTTTTTTCTTCTTTGACCTCTCCAATTTCCGGGTTCAGTGGTTTTGGATCGACACCTAACAGATCGGCCAGTGCAACAATAGTTTGTTCACCACCGGGTGGACACTGTTTAATATCAGCTTCACCACTGGCCATGGCTTC
>DAOVJZ010000144.1 GCA_030632035.1 Granulosicoccaceae bacterium
CCGCTCTGAAATATATAGCAGGCATTGGTATTGCCGCATCCGTTGCGACAGTTGCCGTTCTGATTGCATTACCTGATTCACCTGTTATTAATGGGAACACACAACAGATTGCATCAACTGAATCTATAGCGCCTGCTGCACAGGAATGGGTGCGTGTTTCCGGTACACGTTGGGATGTCAAACAGCCTGCTGTTGAATCCAGACTGAATTCTTATCTGGTGAACCACAATGAATACAGTAACGGAATGCAGGGAGTTTTACCTTACGCAAGGATTGTGGGTTACGATAGCGACAAAAAATGATCACTCATTTACGTGCAGTTTTATTCTTTCTCCTGATTACACCAGCAATCGCCTGGTCAGCCGATAATTCCCGCGAAGCACACGAATGGCTTGTGCGTATGTCACAAGCTTCACAGATGCTGAATTACACAGGCACGTTTATTTATTTGCACAGTGGAAAACTTGAAGCCATGCGTATTGTGCATAAGTTTGGTAACAAGGGTGAACAGGAACGCCTGTTTTCCTTAAATGGTGCGGAACGTGAAATCGTACGCGACAATTCAAAAATCACCTGTATCCTTCCTGATGACAAATCAGTCGTTGTTAACAAGAGTCGTCCTAAAAAATTATTCCCGGTTGATTTAACAAGTAAGGATGTTGTTCGTCTTGGTCAGCATTACACTTTCGAACTAGGTGGGCAGGATAGAATCGCATCACGAAATACACAGCAGGTATTGGTGAAGCCACGCGATCATTATCGTTTTGGTTATCGCTTGTGGCTGGATAAAGAAACTGGCCTGTTATTAAAGTCAGATTTGGTGGGTGAAAAAGGTGAACCTATTGAGCAAATCATGTTTACCCAGATTGATTATTCTACTGTGATTCCTGATGATGCACTTAAACCCAAATTAATAGGAGCACAATACAAATGGTTTGAGCATGAAAAAGGCTCAACTGATGCAATGGAGCTGGAAAAAGGTTGGGATGTTAAAATCTCTCCGGATGGTTTTATGATGACCGAGCGAGGTCGTCGTCGTTTGCCAGCCGGAAAAATGCCAGTGGAGCATTTCGTTTATAGCGATGGTCTGGCTACGGTATCTGTTTATATTGAAAAGGTAGAGGACCAGGATGATTACATGCACGGTTTATCCCACATGGGTGCAGTGCATGTGTTTGGCAATGTAGTCAATGATCATCAGGTTACCGTGGTGGGTGAAGTGCCTGCCGAGACCGTCAAGCTGATAGGGAATTCCGTCAGGTACAGCAACAGTGATTGAAGAAACGGCTCGTATTGTCGAGATGGGTGATGGATTTGTCTGGGTAGAAACCCAGCGGCGTACAACTTGTGGTAGTTGTGCAGTAAATAAAGGCTGTGGCACTGCTGTCTTGTCCAAGGTTCTAGGTCGTTACCGTACCCGCATAAAAGCACTTAATTCGTTGTCTGTTGTTATTGGTGATGAAGTTGTGATCGGTATCCGTGAAAATGCCTTGTTACTGGGTTCTCTGGCAGTTTATATGCTACCCTTGGCAGCCATGTTGTTGGCAGGTTTTCTGGGTGAGGCGCTGGCTGTTAATGCCAGTATCGAGGGAGACTGGCCAGGAATAACAGCGGGGTTAACAGGCCTCTTTCTGGGGTTTATCTGGTTAAGGAAATTCAGTAAAAAGATCAGCACCGATAAAGACTACCAGCCTGTTGTTTTAAGAAAATCATTTTAATTATTTATTCATACAGGATTTTATCTCATGTTGCATAGAAATGTTTACGCAAGATTTTTTTCTATCTTGTCTTTTGTAGCTGTTATGTTTTCACAATCAGTTTTAGCACAAAGTCTGCCTGACTTTACCGAACTGGTTGAGGAGGCAAGTCCTGCGATTGTTAATATTAGTACAACGCAAAAAATTAAACGCAGTAATGGGCATGCACCATTTAATATTCCTGATATGCCGGATAATGAACGGTTCAAGGATTTCTTTGACAAGTTTTTCCGCCCCGATGAGAACGGGGAAGAAGAGCATGATGCCAAATCACTGGGTTCCGGTTTTATTATTTCAAATGATGGTTATGTTATGACCAATAATCATGTTGTTAAAGATGCAGATGAAATTATTGTGCGTTTAAGTGATCGACGTGAATTCAATGCGGAAATAATTGGCACTGATCACTACAGTGATATTGCACTATTAAAGATTGATGCGAGTGATTTACCTGTAGTCAAGATAGGTGATTCCAATAAACTTAAAGTAGGTGAATGGGTTTTGGCAATTGGTTCACCATTTGGATTTGAACATACGGTGACAGCAGGCATTGTCAGCGCCAAGGGGCGTAGTTTGCCGCGTGAAAACTATGTGCCCTTTATCCAGACTGATGTTGCCATTAATCCTGGTAACTCAGGTGGCCCTCTATTTAATATGGATGGTGAAGTGGTTGGGGTGAATTCACAAATATTTAGTCGTACTGGTGGTTTCATGGGGTTATCGTTTGCAGTTCCTATGTCCATGGCGATGGATGTGGTTGAGCAAATTCAAAAGAAAGGACACGTTACGCGTGGTTGGCTTGGTGTATTGATCCAGGATGTAACACGTGAACTGGCAGAATCCTTTGGTATGAAACATCCTAAAGGCGCATTGGTTGCCAAGGTGGTGGATGACAGCCCGGCAGAAAAGGCGGGCTTCAAGGCAGGTGATATTATCCTGAAGTTTGATGGTAAATCGATTCCTAAATCATCTGATTTACCCCCTGTAGTTGGTCGTAGTGAAGTTGGCCTCCCATACAAGGTTAAGGTATTAAGGAATGGAAAATACAAAACCCTGATAGTGAAGATTGCTGCACTACCGGAAGAAGATGAAACGGTAGTTGCCAAATCACCATCAAAAAGTTCCAGCGAAAGTGTGTTGGGTCTGATGGTGACCAAGCTTCCGGCTGAAGTGCGTAAGGCAATGGAAATCGAGTCGGGTGGTGTATTTGTTCAACAGCTTGAAAAGGGTGCGGCTTCACGTGCCGGTGTACGCCGAGGCGATGTGATCATGATGATCAACAATGTTGATATCAAGAACATCAAACACTTCAAAAAACTGGCGAAGAATTTACCGGAAGGAAAATCGATACCGCTACTGGTACAAAGACGCAATGGCCCTATATTCCTGGCGCTGAAAATAGAAAAGGACTGATGACCGGGTCTGGTATCCGTGAATTGCTGCTATATGGTCGTTACGGGTGCCATTTATGCGAGGAAATGCGGGTGGCACTGGAAGAACAACGCAGCCAGTGGGATTTTACGATAAAGGAAATTGATATCACCGGGGATGCCGAGCTGGAACAGAAATATGGCACCCGCATTCCGGTTTTGACTGAAAATAGCGCAGAAATCTGCTTTTATTTCCTTGATGCAGAGGCTTTGCGTAAACACTTCGAAGATTCGCTCTGAATCAGGTAAAATAGGCCTTTCGTTGAAAGGCACTTGAGTTATTCATTTAATTCCCGATTTTTATGACTAGAACCCAACCCCAGAGCAGAGCATGTTCACACTGCCTCTGTCGGAGTAGCGTATGACCGACATGCAGCACATTCGTAACTTTTCCATTATTGCCCATATTGATCATGGTAAATCGACGCTGGCCGATCGATTTATTCAACTCTGTGGTGGTCTGACTGATCGTGAAATGGGCACGCAAGGTCAGGTGCTTGATTCTATGGACATAGAGCGCGAGCGTGGTATTACCATTAAAGCCCAGTCCGTGTGTCTTACCTATAAGGCCGATGATGGAATTGAATATCAATTGAACATGATTGATACCCCTGGGCATGTCGATTTTTCCTATGAAGTATCTCGCTCACTGGCGGCCTGTGAAGGAGCGCTGTTGATTGTAGATGCAGCACAAGGTGTTGAGGCACAAAGCGTTGCCAATTGTTATACCGCGATTAATCTGGGACTGGAAGTGGTGCCGGTATTAAACAAGATCGATTTGCCTTCGGCAGAACCAGAAAGGGTAGCACAGGAGATTGAAGATATTATTGGTGTTGAGGCGCATGATGCGATTCATGTCAGTGCCAAAACAGGTATTGGTATACGTGATCTGCTTGAACAGCTAATAAAAAGAATTCCACCACCTACGGGTGATGCTGATGACAAGTTGCAGGCATTAATTATTGATTCATGGTTTGATAATTATCTGGGCGTGGTTTCTCTTGTGCGTGTGGTACAGGGAACGATAAAGTCAAAAGATAAAATCAGGATGATGTCTACCGGACGAGATTTTCTGGTAGATCATGTTGGAATATTTACCCCCAAACGACGTGATACAGGCATGTTGAAAACGGGTGAAGTAGGTTATGTGATTGCTGCAATCAAGGAGATTGATGGTGCACCGGTAGGTGACACAATTACCCATGCAGCAAAACCGGCTGTTGAGCAGTTACCGGGTTTTCATACAGTTCAACCACAGGTCTTTGCCGGTTTGTTTCCGATCAGCGCAGATGATTATGAGGCTTTGCGTGAAGCATTGGCAAAATTACGTTTGAATGATGCGGCACTATTCTATGAGCCGGAAACATCACAGGCACTGGGCTTTGGTTTTCGTTGTGGTTTTCTTGGTATGTTACACATGGAGATCATTCAGGAAAGACTTGAACGCGAATATGATCTTGATCTTATTATTACAGCACCAACGGTAGTTTATGAAGTAGAAACCACCAAAGGTGAGGTGTTGCACATAGAAAATCCGTCAAAACTACCGGATGCAGGTATTATCAAGGAGATCAGGGAGCCGATTATTCTGGTCAATATTCTTGTGCCAAAAGAATACATCGGGAATGTGATAACATTATGTATAGAAAAACGCGGTGTGCAAAAGTCTATGCATTATCATGGTAATCAGGTCAACCTGGCCTATGA
>DAOVJZ010000220.1 GCA_030632035.1 Granulosicoccaceae bacterium
AAGGATTAAATGATTTGCTTAAGGTAACAGCTATACACGAGCTATTATTTTTTCAGCCAGTTATTAATGGTTTCAATATCACTTTCATCAAGAACCCCCGCCGCCTGTTTTAAATGTAGTGTTTCAATAACATAGTCATAACGGGATTGGGCATAGTCACGTTGGGCACGGTATTTTTCTCTCAATGAGAGCAGTACATCAACAATGGTACGTGTCCCAACTTCAAAACCAGCTTCGGTGGCTTCCAGTGCACTCTCACTTGATTTTAGTGCCTGCTTGAGGGCATTGACTCGACTGATAGCCGCATTCACACCAAGATAGGCTTCACGTGTCTGGCGCAATGCCGAACGACGTTGACGTTCCATGTTTTGTTGTGCCTTAACTTTAAGGAATGTAGCCTCCTTGACCAATGAACTGGTTTTACCACCAGAGAATAATGACATGTCGAGTTGAAGTCCGATTGAATCGGTTTCTGAATCAGTAGCACCTACCGAACTGGTGCTTTTATCAGACCAGGCCTTACTACCAACAATACTCAGGGAAGGATAATGTCCTGCGCGTTGTTTTTTTATTTCCTGTTCTGCCGAGGCCAGTGTTTTACGTGCAGAAATGAGTTCCAGATTTTTTTCTAAAGCAATTGTTGCCCAGCTCTTTATATCTTTTGGCTCAGGGGTGACCAGAGGTACATGATCATTCAATATAGATACTTGTTTGTGATATTGACCAGTAATTTCAAACAAGGCTTCAAAACTGTCCGCCAGTTCATTTTGGGCAGTGATCTCCTGAGCCACAGTGATGTCATAACGTGCCTTGGCTTCATGGACATCGGTGATTGCAATCACGCCTACTTCAAACCGTTTTTGTGTTTGCTCCAGTTGGCGAGCAACGGCTTTTTTTTCTGCTTTTGCAAACTCAACACTGTCTCGTGCAGATAACACAGCAAAATATTTTTCTGCCACTCTGACCATCAATTCCAGACGGTTGGCTTCAAAATCGGCATCGGCCTGATCAACTACAGCTCGTGCCTGATGAATTCGTGCCATGTATTCAGTGTTATAAAGTGGCTGGATCAGGGAAATGGTGTATACCTCGGAATCATAACTGAGGGTACCGGCTGAAGCAGAAGGCAAACGTGTCTTTTGGCGATTGCCGGAAACTGAGGCACTCAAATCCAGAGAGGGCATGATCAATGCCCGATTTTGGTTCAGCGTTTCTTTTGATGCCTGCCACTGGGCAGTATTGGCAAGGAATTGAGTGTCGTTATCTTTGGCCAGGTTATAGATATCCATTAAATCTTCTGCCTGTACAGAAAATGTACACAGACAAAAGACCATTAATAGCTGAATTTTTTTCTTAATCACCAATATACTTTCCGAGCATTTCTTCAATCCCTTAATACTAGTCGAGCAGGGCAGGCTTGGGAAAGGGGATTGTTGTTTATTTACAGGGTGAAATGGCGTGTTGGAGTGATGTTCTGGAGGGAAGGTAATTCGGTTTCAAACAGGGCTTCATGGGTCCATTCGTATTCACCGACCCGCGTAATAAGGGTAGCTGTCATGATGGGGGATTCACCGATCACACAGAACAAGCGACCACCGTGGTTCAGGCTGAACTGAAAGGCCTCGGGCAGGTTTGGCATGGAACCGGTAATCGCAATCACATCATAAGGGGCATGGCGATCCCAGCCTGCTGAGGCATCCCCGGTTTCCAGAGTGATATTGGCAATACCGTGTTCTTTAAGCTTCTGTTTAGCTGATTCAGTGTTGTCTGTATGGATATCAACGCTGACCACATACTTACCTAATTTGGCCAATAATGCAGTGATGTAACTACTACCCGTACCCACTTCCAGAATGCTGTCAGTCGACTGGATATTCAAAGCCTGTAACATACGTGCCTCGACACGGGGCTCCATCATGACTTCATCATGGGGCAACGGGATGTTGATATCGGCAAAGGCCAGATTACGGTTGGTTTCCGGTACAAAATCCTCGCGTGGAATATTCTCCATCACATCCAGTACTTTCTGATCCAGTACCTCCCAGGGGCGGATTTGCTGTTCAATCATGTTAAAGCGGGCTTTGGTTATATCAAGATGGGTCATGTTATAGGTTATTCCTACAGAATTTGTGCGGTAGCCTAAGCACTTTGAGGGTAACAGGCAACAGATTTCACCACAGAAAAAAACAATACCCCCACGCAAGATTTTTATATAAAAAATACGTAGATGAAACAGTAGCTTGCTTTAGAACAATTATCCGTGAGATCACGACTAAATTACCCTTATATGCCTGTCATTTTACAAATACCATTTCTGTTTGTAGCTTGAAAATCAGTCAGCTATTCAGTAGTGTGGGGGTTGCTAGGGGTGTCTGATTGCAGGGTTTCCTGCATCAGGTTGAGAAATACCCTTTGAACCTGATCCGGTTAAACCCGGCGTAGGGAAGCGGACCACTGCCTCCTGCGCCATTTATGAAGCAGGAGCATCCAAGATGAGTGCCAACCCGAAAGAATTTCTTTCACAGACTGCCAAAATCAATCAGACAGCGATTGATCCTTTTCCGAATTCAAAAAAGATTTATATAATGGGTTCGAGGTCAGATATCAATGTACCTATGCGTGAGATCACGCTTTCCGATACACATACCTCAACCGGCATAGAAAAGAATGTGCCACTAACAGTTTATGATACTTCCGGTCCTTATACCGATCCCGATGTCACGATCGATATTCGCAAAGGCTTGGCAGATATCCGCAGTGCATGGATAGAACAAAGAAACGATACTGAAATATTAACAATGCAAACTTCCGAGTATGGTCAGTCACGCACCAATGATGCCAGTCTTGATCAATTGCGTTTTGAAGGACACAAACGTCAACCGCGTCGAGCAAAGGCAGGCAGTAATGTGTCACAAATGTATTATGCGAAACAAGGCATTATTACACCGGAAATGGAATACGTCGCCATTCGTGAAAACCTGCGACTGGAAATGTACAAGGAAGAATTAAAAGTACAACATCCCGGTAATTCATTTGGTGCCAGCCTTCCGGATTCCATTACACCTGAATTTGTTCGTTCTGAAGTTGCGCGTGGTCGAGCAGTTATCCCGGCCAATATTAATCATACCGAACTCGAACCCATGATCATCGGTCGTAATTTTTTGGTAAAGATTAATGGTAACCTCGGCAACTCGGCAGTGACGTCTTCTATTGAAGAAGAGGTCGATAAAATGACATGGGG
>DAOVJZ010000181.1 GCA_030632035.1 Granulosicoccaceae bacterium
AAGGTGAACGCGGATAAAATGGTGTGGTTTCTTTCTGCGGGATTTCCTGTACTTTACCAAACAACTCCGAAGTGGATGCCTGATAGAACTTTGTCTTTTTATCCAGACCAAGAATACGGATAGCTTCAAGCAATCTTAATGTGCCCAGCGCATCCGAGTCAGCCGTATATTCAGGCTCTTCAAATGAAACCTGTACGTGACTTTGCGCAGCCAGGTTATAAATCTCGTCAGGTTGCACTTTTTGGATAATACGAATCAGACTACTGGAATCTGTCATATCTCCATAATGCAAAATAAACTTACGTTTCTTTTCATGGGGATCCTGATAGAGATGATCGATACGATCTGTATTGAATAGTGACGTACGACGCTTCAGGCCGTGTACTTCATAACCCTTATTTAACAGGAACTCAGCCAGATAGGCACCGTCCTGCCCCGTAATGCCCGTGATAAATGCTTTCTTCATTACTCAAATCCCAACAGATATAAAGTCACTCACTTTACCCGTTTTTGGCTTATTTGTCCTGTTCAGCCCGCCCATAAACATCCTTAAAACGGACAATGTCATCCTCGCCCAGATAGCTACCCGACTGGACCTCAATCATCTCCAGAGGGATCGTGCCGGGGTTTTCCAACCTGTGTTTGGCTCCGATAGGAATATAGGTAGATTCATTCTCGGACAACATAAATACATCATCATCTCGTGTAATACGAGCGGTGCCACTGACAATAATCCAGTGCTCAGCTCGATGATGATGCATTTGCAGGGATAACTGAGCCCCCGGGTTTACTACAAGTCGTTTCACCTGAAACCGCTTTCCTTTATCTATCCCTTCATAGGAACCCCATGGGCGATAAACGCAACGGTGTAATTTGCGCTCTTCACGATCTTCAGCTTTCAATTTATCGACAATCGCCTTCACATCCTGTGCATGATCTTTATGCGCCACCATCACCGCATCAGCCGTTTCAATTACAATTAAATCTTTGACACCAACCGTGGCAAGAAAACGATGATCTGCATATAAAAGCGCATCACTTGTATTATGTGTATAAACATCACCTTTGATCACGTTCCCTTCCTTATCCTGTGCGCTCACTTCCCACAAGGAGGACCATGCACCCACATCCGACCAATCCGCATCCAGTGGCACAACCGCAACACGGGTTTGTGAATCTGCCCCTGTTGCCTTTTCCATCACGGCATAGTCAATGGAGTCACCAGGACAGGCTTCAAATGCACTTTTGTCCACACGGTAAAAATCCTGATCTTTGGAACCACCTTTCCAGGATTTTTCACAGGCACTCAATATGTCTGCACGATGTTTTCCAATCTGTTCCAGCCAGACAGAAGCCTTCATCATAAACATGCCGCTGTTCCAATAATAATCACCTGAGGCAATATAACCTTCTGCCGTTTTTGCATCCGGTTTTTCAACAAAACTGTCCACCTGATAATTATTCGAATCATCCAGCGATTGACCACGTTTGATATAGCCATAACCGGTTTCAGGACCCGTCGCGACAATGCCGAATGTCACCAAACCACCTTCATTGGCCAACTGTGCCGCCTGTTGTGTAGCCTGATGAAAAGCAGACGTATTTTGGATTACATGATCGGCGGGCATCACAAACAACACGGGATCATGACCTGCCTCATTGGCCGCCAATGCCGCCAATGTCAGGGCGGGTGCCGTGTTTCTTCCAACTGGCTCCAGAATAATGGAGGCACATTGCTTACCTAGTTGACGAATCTGTTCTGCTACCAAAAATCGATGTTCTTCATTACAAATCACCAATGGATCTGCCAATTCAGATGCCAGACCATCGAGCCGGTTAACTGTCTCCTGCAACATGGTGTTATCACCCACCAAGGGCAAAAGCTGTTTGGGATAAAGTTCACGCGACAAGGGCCACAAACGGGTACCCGACCCTCCGGCGAGAATAACAGGCTGGATAATCATCTAAATTCCTTTAATAACAATGATATACATTAAGAAGCTAATCTATTTAGTTATGATTGTTCTTATTCTATCTAATATATGATATTAAATTATAACGGTAAGTGATGGAATATCTTGATTTTATCTCAAACGAAAAAAAAACGGGCATAAAATGCCCGTTTTATATACTTCAAGTAACTTGGTTTGTTGTTTCAATTCTTGTCAGTAATAGCCAGGTTTTCGCGGTTTTTCTCCACCGTACGGGTACCAATACCCTTAACCTTGGCAAGCTCATCCACCGATTTGAATTGACCATTCTGCTCACGATAAACCACTATCGCTTGCGCCTTGCTTAAGCCAACACCTTTCATCGCATCAGCAAGCTGATTCGCATCGGCAGTATTAATATTGATAGCCGCTAACAGTGAGGTACTTGATACTAATAGCGCAAAAAACAATAGACATTGTCTGAAATAATGCATTTTCATCTCCTTGATAAATAAATGGCAAATTCCGTTTAAACTAACAAACAACGACAACATTGTTTGAACCTGTGAATAATAACCAGAGGAGATAATTTTATATAGCCGAAATTTCAGATTCCATTGTCAGTAAAACACTCATAGGATCTTCAGATTGTGTAACGGGTCTACCAACCACTAGATAATGCGCACCACTACTCACTGCGTCTGCAGGTGTCATTACACGGCGTTGATCGCCCACTTCGGCTCCCTTAGGACGAATCCCCGGGGTAACCAGGCAAAATTCTGACCCTAATTTTTCTGAAAGCCTATTCGCTTCCTGAGCCGAACACACGACACCATCCATACCTGAATCTTTAGCCAAGCTGGCCAGGCGCATAACGTTTTCTTCCGGTTTCCCTGTTACACCAATTTCCGCCAAATCGTTTTCATCCATGCTTGTCAAAATGGTAACTGCCAATAAAATCGGAGCATGTTGCTGTTTCTCTATCGCTTCACGGGCAGCCATCATCATTCGTCGTCCACCCAATGCATGCACATTCATCATCCAGACGCCCAGTTGGGATGCAACAGAACAGGCTCCAGCAACGGTATTGGGAATATCATGAAATTTGAGGTCAAGGAATACATCAAAGCCATCTGCAACCAGTTTCTCAACCAAAGCCGGTCCAGCGCTGGTAAACAATTCTTTACCTACCTTTAGTCGGCAATGCCCTGGCTCAATCCGGGTGATAAAATCCAGTGCCTTTTTTTGTTCTGGAAAATCCAGCGCGACGATAATTCTGGGTTCACTCGGTTTACTCATTTATTCTCCAATAACACCTTGTACAGATTTGATCGTTCCCCATTGCTTGCATCCTGGACACTTCCAATGCATCGACTTGCCAGTGAATCCGCAACCACTACAAAGATAGGCATCTTTTCCAGCAATAAGCTGACGAGTCAACTCCTTGATAAGTAATAAGCTATCGAGTGATTGACCGCTTGCGCCAACCATACTCAATTCTACCATCCGATCCAGTCCTCTCACACTGGGGCGCTTATGCAATTGTTCAGTGACAAAACTAATGGCAGCCTGATCACCTGACCTGCTTCGTAATAATTCTGCAATTAACAGAATAACGGAAATTCCATTATAACTCTGTAGAATATGTTGTAGATATTCCAGAAAATCGCCTTCTTTATTAATCTGGCAATAGCAATTCCGCATTGCATCCAGTATTTCCGGCAAGTAATCAATATCCTGCTGTTCTACCCGCTTGAAAGCCTTGATGGCTGATCGGTAGTTTCCTGAGGCCAGCTCAATAAATCCTTGTAGAATACTGGCACGCACACTGGTCTTGTCATGAGATAACGCCCGTTTAATAAGTTGTGTAGCCTGTTTGTAACCTCGACGTTTTAATGCTTCTTCTGCTTGTTCACAATAAAAATGTGAGATAAGAACATTACATTTATTGCCCGAAACCTGTTCGTACTTTCTGATGGTGTCTGTGGCTTTTTTCCAGTCTTTTTCTTGCTGATAAATATCAGTGAGCTGCCATAG
>DAOVJZ010000053.1 GCA_030632035.1 Granulosicoccaceae bacterium
AAAGACAATTGTAGAGAGGCTGTTGATGGTAATGATATTCTCATTGTTGATTTCTGGGCATAAGTACTCCGTCAAGCTAATATTGAGGAGTTCAGCGCCACACCAACACGTCAATACAAGGCGCAGTCCGCAGGGAATGGCGAGTCCTTTTCAAGGACTGCAACGCAGTAGTGGCGTGTTGGTGCGGCTCCCTTCGGGCGAGTCGAAAAACGGCCATCTGCGTTGTTGTATTTGTTTAAGATAGAATGACTAACTCTACGCAAGTACGCCTAGCAGCTAGCCGTTTTTCAACTCGCTGAACTCCTCAATATTAGCTTGACGGAGTACTTATGCCCAGAAATCAACAATGAGAATATCATTACCATCAACAGCCTCTCTAAAATTGTCTTTATTTAATTCGTTTACCATAAAAGTTCCTTGTGACAATCAGTCATGTATTTAGGGTAGTAATAATCTGATTGACGATATTGTTTAAGAGATAAATGCAGATAAATAAACCACTAATATTATTAGGGTTTATTGTGATAATTACTATGTCATAACTATTTGAGCAGATTAATTTATTTAGAAATGGCACAGTAAATCAAAGTATAAATAGACTTAAATAAGGTTAAATTATTCTTATTTGTGACGATAAATAGGGAAGAACTTATTATTCCTTATAATATATACATATACGATGACAAAAAATACCAATAACGAAGCAATTGAAAGCAAACTGACTCTGCTTACTGATAAGTATGTAGAGCAATTGCCAGAAAAAATTGAGCAACTCAGGGACCTATGGAAAAAGGTTTCTGAGGGCGGGCAGATCATCAAAGATAAAATAGACGAGATAAAAAGGATAAGCCATAGTCTGGCGGGTTCTGGTGCTACATTTGGTTTTCCTAAGATCAGCGAACGCGCAAGAACTATAGAGTTGCTGACAGATACTTTTGTTAATGAACGCAAAATATCCAGCGAAGAAAACCTTCAGATCAATAAATTAATAGATCAACTTGAGCAAGCCACTATTTCATGCTTACCAGGGAATCCATCGGCCATATTTACTGAGCCAAGCGATCTTCAGAAAAAGAACAGAGTAGGCAATAAAATTTTACTGGTAGAAGATGATCCGTTGTTGGCAGAGTCTTTACGGGATGAACTTTTGGCAAACCAGTATCAGGTAGATCACTTATCCGATTCCAAAAACATTCATGACTATGTGGCAAAGAATAATCCTGCCGCAATTATTATGGATGTAGTTTTGCCGGAAGGAGATATGGCTGGACTTGATGCTGTGCAGGCATTAAGAGACAAGGGATACAATACCCCTGTTATCATTATTTCAGTGAGGGATGATATCGAATCAAGATTGCTCGCAGCACGCACAGGCGCACAGGATTATTTGGTTAAACCTTTCAAGACAAATGATGTTCTTTACACATTGGATAAAATTACCGATAAAGCACCAAGCAAGCCTTATCGTGTTCTTGTTGTTGATGATGATGAGCCTCTATGCAAGTTTTATTCACTTGTGCTGGAACAGGCAGGTATGCAGGCAAGGTATTTGTCCAATCCTTTAAATATAGTTACAGAGCTTGAAGAGTTTGAACCAGAACTTATCCTGATGGATCTCTACATGCCTGAATGTAATGGTTCAGAAATTGCATCGGTTATAAGGCAATATAGAAAGTATGATACTGCGCCAATTATTTTTCTTTCCCGAGAATCTGATCTTAAAAGACAAATGGAGGCGCTTGAGTTGGGAGGTGATGATTTTATTATCAAACCAGTAACACCTGAGCAACTTTCTGTTACAGCAAAAACCAGGGCTAAAAGAAGTCGTACGTTATCAGAGAACAAGAACCGTATTGAAGCAACCGTGCGAGAGCTGGAGAGACAGCGGTTTGCAATTGATCAACATGCAATCGTATCTCTGTCTGATATTGATGGAAAAATTATTTATACCAATAACAGGTTTTCGATTGTGTCAGGCTATACCCAACATGAATTGCTTGGGCAGGATCATAATATTCTGAATTCTGGTCATCATACAGATGAGTTTTTCAAGGATATGTGGGAGACCATTAAATCAGGCCATGTTTGGCAAGGTGATGTCAAAAACAAAAGCAAAAATGAAGAGTGCTATTGGCTTCGAACCACAATTGTTCCATTTCTGGATAAATCAGGAAAACCCTATCAGTATGCGGCTATCAGGACTGATATTACAGAACAGATTAATGCAAAAGAAGAAGCGGATAATGCCAACATGGCAAAATCTGAATTTTTATCCAGAATGAGCCACGAGCTCAGAACCCCGTTGAATGCCATTCTTGGTTTTTCCCAATTACTTGAACTGGATGATGAGCCTCGTCTAACAGAATACCAGTTGGATAACCTAAAAGAGATAGGTAATGCAGGCCACCATTTGCTGGATTTGATTAATGAAATTCTTGATTTGGCACGTATTGAATCAGGGAATATAGAAATTAATTTTGAGTCGGTTGTTTTTGAGGAAGTGATTGATGAGTGCATCAACCTTGTAACCCCATTGGCTGAACAACGAGATATTAAATTAAAAGTTGAAGGGCTGCGAGATGTGTTGATAGTGGCTGATAGAATAAGAATAAAACAGGTATTATTAAACCTGTTATCTAATGCGGTCAAATATAACAAACAAGGTGGTAGGGTAGATGTGACGGTAGAAATGTCACCGGATAATAAACTACGTATTAACATAACGGATACCGGGGTGGGTATTCCAGAGAGCAGACAGGGAGAAGTATTTACCTCATTTGCAAGACTGGGTAAGGAGGCAACAGAAGGAACAGGAATTGGTCTGGTTATAACCAAGCACCTGGTTGAGATTATGGGTGGGGAAATAGGTTTTGTGAGCAATCCCGATAAAGGTTCAACATTCTGGTGTCAGTTTGATATCAATGAGGAACAAGACCCTTCTATATATAAAACTACAAACATGGAAAGTATGCTTAACAATCAAGAAGAGATGAGAGACAAAAAGGAATCAACAATTTTATATATTGAAGATAATCAGGCGAATATTCGACTGGTAGAAGGGGCGTTAAAACGAAGATCAGAAATATCACTTATTACTTCATTAACGCCTGGCAAGGGAATTGAAATCGCTATAAACAAATTACCGGATTTGATTATTCTGGATATCAACCTACCGGAGATGGATGGCTATCAAGTTTTAAAAGAGATCAAGCTAAGTGAGGAGACCAGAGATATTCCTGTTATTGCCTTAAGCGCTAATGTAATGCCAAAAGACATAGAAAAGGGAATCAAGGCCGGGTTTGAGCATTATCTTACAAAGCCTTTGAATATACAGGAGTTTTTTGCCGTGATTGACGGCGTACTAGAATTAATAGGGAAAAAAGAGTGAGGTAACCCACGTGGCGAATAAAGAGT
Source organism: Granulosicoccaceae bacterium (assembly GCA_030632035.1). Lineage (GTDB taxonomy): Bacteria > Pseudomonadota > Gammaproteobacteria > DAOVJZ01 > DAOVJZ01 > DAOVJZ01. The sequence goes on from DAOVJZ010000053.1 coordinate 3,415, forward strand.
TAAAAAAAATACTATATGTTGAAGATGAAACCGACATACAGGCAGTTGCATCCATTGCACTAGAGGCAGTGGGTGGCTTTGAATTGGAAATATGTAGTTCTGGGGAAGAAGCACTCCAAAAAGCAGAAGCATTTTCTCCGGATTTATTATTGCTCGATGTCATGATGCCAGGTATGGATGGGCCTACTACATTACAAAAGTTGAAAGAGAAATCCTCTTTATCTGAAACCCCCGCTATTTTTATGACAGCCAAGGTGCAAAATAATGAGATAGAACACTTCAAGCAGATAGGTGCACTGGATGTTATTGCCAAACCATTTGATCCAATGAAGCTCGCTGAACAGATAAAACAAATATGGGATTCATTTAATGTCTGAGCAGGCTTCAACTTTAGAAGATAAATTACAGGAATTAAAAAATTCTTATGTCGACCATTTGTCTGAAAAAATAAAAGACATTCAGAAACTATGGAATAGTCTGGTCAATAACTGGCAATCAGAGACTCAGGAAGAACTTCATATAATAATACATAGTCTTGCGGGTTCAGCAGGTACTTTCGGATTTGATCACATGGGGAAAGTAGCCCGTTCAGCAGATAATATACTTAAAGGTTATCGAGAGGAGGGTGTATCTCCAGATAAGAGCAAGAATAATGAACTTGATACATTGATAGAAAAACTATCATGTGTTTGCAATGAAATTGTCAACCATTCAAGCAATAAGGAATCATCTAAATAATTAATGTGCTTCGTGCAGCAACTCACGTAATCCTTCGATATCATGCAAAATAATATCTTGCCCACTACTCTCAATAAGTCCCTTTTGGTTCAGGCGAGATAAAATACGTGAAAAGGTTTCTGGCTTGATAGAAAGCCGTGAGGCAATGATGTTTTTTGGGGTGGATAAATGGACATGTGATGCCTCGATAACACCAGGTGGAACCTTATCAAGTAAATAGGCTATTAATCGATAAGTCGCGTTGTGTAATGTCAGGCTATCAATTTCATCAATCCATTTGTGCATTCGAGTGCACATAACGCCCAATAGATTGAGACAAGTATCATTTGATTCCTTCATAATATCCAGGAAAATACTCATGTCGAATGAAATCAATTCACTGCTTTTGAGTGTTTCTGCATTGACGGGATAATGACGCATATTCATGAATGTCACAGCTTCGGCAAATGATTGCCCCGGATTGATGATCTCGATAATTTTCTCATCACCGTCTTCAGACAGGCGATATAGTTTTACTTGTCCCGAAAGTAAAAAATAAAATCGGTCAGCATTTTCTCCTTGCTGGAAAATGCCAGATTTTTCCTTCAGTTCAAAATTATGGGAGCTATCTTCAACACGATTAAGCTGCTTTTCGTCCAAGGACTTAAACAGGTAAATACCCCCGATATTGCTCATTTGTCGCGCTGTTGTATTCATAAAAAAGGTATAAAAAACCGACAATTAGTAAGCTCTTGATCGATATCAAGGTTTAATTATGCTCTGGAAGTTACTGTTTTACCAGCCCGATTTAAAGGAAAGACAGTCTATGTTATTACAATTGATTATCCTCGAGAACAAAGCGTCCTCCGAGGGAGGGCAAGATGTGTGGCGTGAGGTTTGTCAGGCACGTGGTATGGAGCTCGAAATAATCAATGCCAATGGGGCTGAAGGTAAAAAACTGGCTGATACACTGGCACTCTCCACTTTTCCGGCATTAATTATTGATGGAGAGATCAAGGTTATTGGTATCCCGGATAAACAAATGGCTGGCAAAGTGCTTGATGATGCGCTGAATAACCCTGAAAAACGACCTGTTCTTAGTGATAATTAAGGACATACCAGTAAATCAAGATATAATCAGCGTCGTAGGTTAGTGTTCCACCAATACTGGTTTGACGGAGCATCAGGTATTTAACTATGACAAATACACTTACAGATCCATTTGGAAGAGCAATTGAATATGTGCGTTTATCTGTCACAGATCGTTGCGATTTGCGTTGTGTTTATTGTATCCCCAGAGGCTATAAAGATTTTGTTGAACCAGAGGCATGGCTCAGTTTTGATGAAATAGAACGCATCATTTCTGTATTTGGTCGTCTCGGTGTAAAACGTATTCGTATCACAGGTGGAGAACCACTTGTCAGACATAATATTCCTGAGCTGGTACAGCGGCTGTCATCACTAGATGGTATTTCTGATTTATCCCTGAGTACCAATGCGGTACAACTTGGCAAACAAGCCTCAGCCCTTAAGCAGGCCGGTATCCAGCGTATTAATGTTAGTCTTGATAGCTTGCAAGCGGATCGTTTCAAGAAAATCACCAGTGGCAATCTTGACAAGGTTCTAAAAGGATTGGAAGCAGCGAAGCAGGCTGGATTCAGCCCAATTAAAATCAACATGGTTGTCATGAAAGGCATCAATGATGATGAAATCGAAGATATGGTCGAGTTTTGTATTAAAGAAGGCCATACGTTACGTTTCATCGAGACTATGCCTGTTGGTAATACCGGTGATAAGGCAACTGATCATTATTACAGCCTGGCAAAGGTCAAAGAACGTCTTGAATCCAGATATGAATTATTACCTTCATCGCTTTCTGGCGGTGGGCCTGCACGTTATTACCAAATCGCAAGGACAGATTTGCGTATTGGTTTTATTACCCCTATGTCACAACATTTCTGTGAAACCTGTAATAGGGTACGTCTTTCAAATGACGGGATGCTGTATCTGTGTCTTGGGCAAAATGACATGGTCGATCTACGCACGCCGTTAAGGGCGGGTATCAATGATGAACAGCTGGAGAAGCTTATTATTGATGCAATTGCACATAAACCGGAGCGTCATGAATTTAATACACAGCCCGGACATGTGGTACGATTTATGTCTCAAACTGGTGGTTAGTAGAACTAACAAAGGCGCATCAATGGGACATGCAACACAAAAAGAATTTTTTCCTCTTAACATAGCTGTACTCACTGTTTCCGATAGCCGTACCGAAGAAAATGATACCTCAGGCAAAGTGCTGGTAGATAATATGGTGCAGGCAGGTCATAAACTCGCAGAAAAAACTATTATTCCAGATGATATGTATCGTATTCGTGCGCAGGTGGCCGCATGGATTGCTGATCCAGCAGTGGAAGCCGTGATCATCACAGGTGGGACAGGTTTAACCGGACGTGATGTTACGCCGGAAGCGGTTGCCCCGCTTTTTGATAAAGAGATTCCGGGATTTGGTGAATTGTTTCGCATGGTGTCCTATGATGAGATTAAAACATCCACAGTTCAATCCAGAGCACTTGCCGGGCTTTCCAATGCTACATTAATATTCTGTTTGCCAGGCTCAACGGGCGCATGTCGCACTGCATGGGACAAGATACTTCATGATCAACTGGATATCCGTCACAAGCCATGCAATTTTGCAGAGATGATGCCGCGCTTCAAAGAAAAGTAGGGTTATTACATGTCACCAAAATCTGCAAAACTCGATCCTTGTTGTTCATCTTCGTCCAATATGCTCACAGTCGAGCAGGCAATCGACTATTTATTATCCAAAGCCGATATCAAGCCTGAGACTGAAGAGGTCGAACTCAAGCAGGCACTGGGACGTGTTTTGGCTGAAGCCCAAACTTCACCTGTATTTGTTCCACCGGCAGACAATAGTGCAATGGATGGTTATGCAGTCAACACCAAAGATTTTACTCCCGGTGAAAATACCCGTTTACCCATATCCCAACGTATTCCGGCAGGTACGATGGGTAAGCCACTGGCGGCAGGGACTGCGGCACGTATTTTTACTGGCGCACCGGTACCGGAAGATGCCAATGCTATCGTTATGCAGGAACACACAGATAAAGACGGTGATTGTGTCATCGTAAAATCCACACCGGAAGCAGGTGACCATGTGCGTCGGCGTGGTGAGGACATTAGTAGTGGTGATGAAGTCCTGACAGCAGGACTAAAGTTACGTCCGCAGGAGCTAGGACTGGCGGCCTCAGTGGGTATTGCCCGGCTATCTGTCTATCGTAAACTCAAGATTGCGATCTTCTCAACCGGGGACGAGCTTGTGACACCCGGACAGCCACTAAAAAACGGACAGATATACAACTCTAACCTTTATACCATCACTGGTATGGTGCAGGCACTGAACTGCGATATTGTCGATTTGGGTACAGTACCTGATGATATGGAATCCACTAAAAAGGTACTAAAGGAAGCGGAAGCCAGTGCAGACATTATTATCACCAGTGGCGGTGTCTCTGTCGGGGAAGAGGATTATGTTAAAGCGGCTATCGAAGAGTTGGGTAGTCTCGACATGTGGCGTGTTGCCATGAAGCCAGGCAAGCCATTGGCATTTGGCCGCATTGGTAACACCCCTTTTATTGGCTTACCAGGTAATCCGGTTTCTGTCTTTGTTACTTTCTGTTTGTTTGCTAGGCCTTACATTTTGAAATGTCAGGGTATGGAAAATGTATTACCTAACAAGATCCCGGTAGTAGCTGACTTTGACTGGCTTAAGCCGGGGCCACGACGTGAATTTTTGCGGGCCCATGTTGAAATGGACAATGGCGGTAATGCCAAGGCCTCAATTTATCCTCATCAAGGTTCAGGTGTGTTGTCGTCAGTAGTTTGGTCCAATGGGCTGGTGGAAATCAGTAATGAGCGTCCCATTAAGTCTGGTGATATGGTGGACTTCATTCCTTTCTCAGAAATCTTTGCGTGAGCGAACCTGTCAGCAAACAAATTACCGGAATTATCTTGTCAGGTGGGCGAGGGAGCCGTATGGGCGGTGTCGACAAGGGTTTTGTTGAACTGGAAGGGAAGCCATTTATCAGGCACGCAATTGAGCATCTGAAACCACAGGTCGACAACATCATTATTAGTGCGAATAGGGAAGTCGAGCGTTACGAGAAGTTTGGCTATTCTGTTATCAGAGATACACAAGATGATTATTCAGGACCGTTATCCGGTATTGCGAGTGCCTTGTTTCATGCGCGTACACCACTTGCCATGATAGTACCTTGTGACATGCCTTATTTGCCATCTAATCTGGTTAAGCGTATGTATAGAAAACTGGAACAGGAAAATGCTGAAGTGTGTCTGGCCGATGATGGAGAGCATATCCACCCGGTTGTCTGTCTCATTAAGACCGAATTACTGGAACAACTTGTTAGTGATGTTGAAGCAGGACAGCGTAAAACAAAATCATGGTTAACTGAAAGAAACCATGTGATTGAGGATTTTTCAGACTGTGTAGAGGCTTTTGTGAATATTAATATGCGTGAAGAATTGCCCAAATAGTTTGAACGGGTTAACAGGAGAGTGAGATGGGATTAATACGAGAGTTTATTGGCCCTAAGTCAAAATATGAAAAGGACATCCCTTAC
>DAOVJZ010000055.1 GCA_030632035.1 Granulosicoccaceae bacterium
AAAGCAGTCTCCTGACGCGCCTTGAATCCGTCTTCTATTTCCTGTGAACGTAAACGGTAGTCATCTGCTTCAAAGGCGGTAGGAATCGCTGACTTGAGATCCTCAACCAGTTGCGCCATGTCATTTTCCAGTGCACTGGCACGACCAGATGGTAATTGTATGGCATTGGGTTTGTGCGCCTGTCCAAAATTATGGACATAGCACCAGTCATCCGGCACATCTTCATGTGCAGATTTTTGTTCCAGATAACGTTGTATCAATGTATGCCGACCCATGCCGGAAGGACCCATTACAAACAGGTTGTAACCTGCTCTCCTGATCCCCATCCCGAAACGTACGGCTTCCAGCGCACGTTCCTGTCCGACTGCATCAGTCAGTTCTTCCAGATCGTCTGTTGTTTTAAAACTAAATTGTTCCGGATTGCATTGCCAGCAAAGCTGTTCCGGGCTCAGCGCCTTATCTGATGACATGGTTATCCTCTTGGCTATATCACTCAAGTCCCTATTCTACCCCTAATCGGGCTGATAGCTCGAGTCCCTCATCAGGCAGCAAGGAGGACAGCTATCACGGTCCTGATGAAAAATCCGGGCTAAAAAAACCCGGCTGGGGGAGCCGGGCAAATAACGATGTTGGAGTTGGAGGGGTTAATCTTCCGCTATCGCTATCGTATGACGCTTGGCACTTTCAAGTTTGGGGAGTTTTAGCTCCAGCATGCCGTCCTTAAATGTAGCTTTCACCCCGGACTCATCAACTGAAGCGGGTAATGTGACTGTACGCAAATAGTTACCTTTGCTGATTTCATGTCGATAGTATTCGCCCTTTTCCTCCTTTTTTTCAGACATGGTACTACCACGGATGGTCACAGTATGATCTGTTGTGGAGACTTCCAGATCATTTTTTTTAACACCTGGCATGGCTGCCCGTACAACAATATAATCATCACGATCAATCACATCCATATGTGGGCCTGCTTCGCCCATCCATCCATGTTCTGTATGAAACGGCTTTAACCAGCCATGAGGCATAAAATTTTCAAACATACGCTCCATTTCATCAAACATACTTGCTGGACGAAAAGGAACCACATTTTCTTGTTCTGAAGTTTTGATTTCGGGTTGGGTTGTCATCTTACACCTCCTTTGTCATTTTATAAAAAGGACGTGCTGGTAACTGCTACTATAAAACTTATCCAGCTACTTGTTGCAAAGGGAGTCTATTCCCTTACACGATTACTATAAACAACTAATAAAAAAATGCCTTGATACACATCAATCAAGATGTGCTGATAAAAATAAACAATGATCATGTCGTAAAAAATCTATCTCTAAAAACCCCTCAAAATTTGTTAAAAAAAATTCCTTGTTATTCAAATAAATCCCATCCGGCTTATTACTATTTTCTGAGCATGCACTAAAGTTATGGATAATCGGGAACAGACTTATAAGTAAAATGAATAAAGAAGAATCACAAACACATCGAACTGGCCTGGTTATGATGGGTGGGGGTGCCCGTGCCGCCTATCAAGTGGGTGTGCTGAAGGCCATTGCCGAGCTTGTGCCTGATGATGCCCCCAGCCCGTTTTCAGTCCTGTGCGGCACTTCAGCCGGTGCTATTAATGCCGCCGCGCTGGCTGCCAATATCACAGTCTATAAAAAGGCCATCCACAGACTACTGGCCATATGGGAGAACTTCCACGTTAACCATGTCTATCGTGCTGATGTGCCCGGCATCATGAAAAATGGCTTTAATTGGCTTGTTGCCCTTATGCTAACCGGTATTGGCAAACACAATCCCCAGTCACTTTTTGATCGCACACCGCTAAAAAAATTACTGGAATCCCATCTCAACCTGAAAACCATACAGACATCGATTGACAGCGGTATTTTGCATGCCATCAGCATAACTGCATCAGGTTATACCTCGGCCCAGTCTGTTAATTTTTATCAGGGTGAGGAAAATATAAAACCCTGGGTTCGTGCCAGACGTGTCGGGTGTAAAACAGAATTGAATATTGATCATTTAATGGCCTCTTCTGCCATTCCATTTATTTTCAAGCCTGTCCGTATCAACCGTGAATATTTTGGTGATGGTTCCATGCGACAGGTTGCACCCATCAGCGCAGCATTACATCTTGGTGCTGATCAAGTACTAGTCATCGGAAACCGTTATAAAAATGATGAAGATATCCCTCCAAGAGAATCGATTGAAGGTCCTCCCTCTATTGCTCAGATTGCTGGTCATGTACTAAGCAGTATATTTCTGGATGCACTGGAAACCGATCTTGAACGTCTGCAACGTATTAATAAAACGGTCAGTCTGATCCCATCCCATGTTCTGGAGGAAGGTGGCATTAAGTTAAAACAGATCAATACACTTTGCATTTCACCTTCAGAAGACATCGATTTGATCGCACGTAACCATGCTCATCATTTGCCATGGACCATTCGTGCACTTTTGCACGGGATTGGTGCCTATCGCAGGGAAGGTGCCAGTCTGATCAGTTATCTGCTATTTGAAAAACCCTACTGCTGTAAACTCATTGAGCTTGGCTATAAGGACGCCATGAATCAAAAAACCGAACTACAGCAATTTCTGGGGCTGGAAATCACCTCATAGGCCCGTTCTGCCACTAAAGTCCCCTTATCAAGTACCGATACAAATAGTATCACTGGTTTCTTCTGGAAATCTCCATGACGACGACTCCCATTAACCGCGATGACAAGGGTATTAATGCGCTGAAATCCAGCAATACCCAACCATCATCCTCAGGCCCCACTGAGGAGATCATGCCCTATCCGGCTATTCATCCAGAGGGTTCACGTGAAAGCCGTGCGCGTCGTCCTCAACAGCACCGCAGACAACGCAGTGGTGACCGCCGCCATGAAGAACGCAGGACAAAACGGTCCCCGGTTTTGCTGGACACACGATTACCCCATGATCGACGCACACGCGCACGACGTGGCAGTGACCGAGTAAAACAAAGGCGCGCAAGAAATATAAAAAAAGGGATCAGTTTTTACATATAGATTAAAACCTGCTGTGAGTCTGGTTTTTACATTGATAGTGGTTCCCGTTCTTGCCCTTACTGCGACACAAATCCACCCGTGTTAGAATCCATACATGACTATTGCACTCAACATTAAAAATCTGACCAAAGTCTATGACAATGGGGTTACCGCACTAAAGGGTATTGATCTGCAAGTTGAGGAAGGTGACTTCTTTGCCCTGCTTGGTCCTAATGGTGCGGGCAAATCCACCACCATTGGCATTGTTACTTCACTGATCAACAAGACAGACGGGCAGGTTGAAATCTTTGGCCACAATCTTGATACCGATAGCAGTGCCGCCAAGGCTTGTCTGGGCCTGGTACCACAGGAATTTAATTTCAATGTGTTTGAACCCGCTATCGAGGTTATTGCAAATCAGGCCGGTTTCTATGGTATCGATCGCAAGGAGGCATTTGAACGTGCCGAGCATTATCTTCACAAACTGGGATTGTGGGAAAAACGCCGCACCACAGGACGGCAACTTTCCGGTGGCATGAAACGTCGTCTGATGATTGCACGCTCATTGGTACATGAACCAAAACTATTAATTCTTGATGAGCCCACAGCCGGTGTTGATATCGAAATTCGCCGTTCCATGTGGGATTTCCTGCGCGAAATTAATGATAATGGGACAACTATTATCCTGACTACCCACTATCTGGAAGAAGCGGAAGACTTGTGCAGAAACATTGCCATTATTGATCAGGGTAAATTGATTGAAAGCACCAGTAAAAAAGAACTGCTCAACAAACTGAATATGGAGACCTTTATTTTTGACCTGTCCGCACCCGTCAAGGCATTGGGGCTTACTAGTGGTCTATCCATGAAGCTGATCGATGATACTACTATCGAAGTTGAAATTGACAAGAACAACTCTATCAACAAAGTGTTTGAATTCCTGTCCGCCAACGGCATTGAAGTACTGAGTATGCGCAACAAACGTAATCGTCTTGAAGAGCTGTTTATGTGTCTGATTGATAAAAATAATCCAAAAGAAGCTAATGGTAATGAACGCTAGAGAAAAATATATTGCCTACAAAACCATTGTTATCAGGGAAATCCTGCGTTTCTCGCGTATCTGGCTACAAACCATCATTCCACCCATGGTCACCATGGGTTTGTACTTTGTCATTTTTGGTAACCTGATTGGTTCACGTATCGGGCCAATGGATGGTTTTAACTATATCGATTACATCGTACCTGGTCTTATCATGATGTCGGTGATTACCAACTCCTATGCCAACGTCGTTTCTTCTTTTTATGGCACCAAGTTTCAACACAGTGTTGAGGAAATGCTGATATCACCTGTCCCCAATTATATTATTCTGCTGGGTTATATTACCGGTGGCGTTGCGCGTGGACTGATAGTCGGTATTGCCGTCAGCATTGTAGCCATGTTTTTTGCCAATATTCTTGTTCACGATTTGATGGTTATTTTATCCATGATCATTTTGACTGCCATTCTGTTTTCGCTAGCCGGTTTTATTAATGGCGTCTATGCACAAAGCTTTGATGATATTTCCCTGATCCCGACTTTTGTACTGACTCCGCTGACCTATTTGGGTGGTATTTTTTATTCCATCACTTTACTGCCCGAATTCTGGCAAGACGTATCTATGTTCAATCCCATCCTGTATATGGTTAATGCCTTCCGTTACGGCTTTTTGGGTGTATCAGATATCAATCTGGGGATATCCTATGCCATTACATTTATCTTCATCACGGGGCTGTATCTTTTTGCCCTGAGACTCCTGCAAAAAGGTCACGGAATAAAGACATAGTATTAGCGAACCTTTCCTGTTTTTAGCTTTCGAATACTAACTTGAATCTTACAACTTACTAAAAACCCCGTATAATCAGCCCCATGAGCACTTCACAGGAAATAATTTCCAGCGTCAAAACCGCACTGGCCAAGATAGTCCAGAAACCCATGGCCTCGCTCGCAGAAAGCTGTGCCGAAGTCTGGCCGAATGCGGATGCTATCGACAAAATTCTGCAGGAAGGGATGGATAACCTGCCTCACTGCCAGTTAACTTATGCATGGAATATTGACGGCATTGAAGTCTCGTCCATGGTGCAAAAAGAAAATATCGACACCCAGTGGCGTGGCACTGATTTATCACAACGTCCTTATCTGAAAAAGAACCTGCCATATAAAGGGGTGATGTTATCTTCGGTTTATAACAGTATCTACAGTCACACCCAGTGCATTACTGTTTTGCAAGCAGTCAACCATGATGAACAATTGCTTGGCTTTATCGCGGCTGACTTTACCGCTAATGAATTGTTGCGTGATACCAAACTCAGTCCGCAAGTATATCAGTGGCAGCAGTTCCGTGGTGATCCTGCCGTACGTGGACAACTGTTCTCACAACAACGCATAACCAGTCTGTTTGATGAACACATTGAAGAAGCCATGGAAAGTATCAGGACCCTCATGGTGGAACACGGTGTTTTTCACAGCAAGATTCACTTCTCAAGTGGACGTTGTTCATTCTGGTTACTGGATGATCCCTACAACTACCGTATTCATGGCGTCGATGAAATGGTCGATCCGGATATTTGTCTGGCCTACCCGGTTCACCACTTCCCGGAAAATGCGGCTGTCACACCGGAAGAAATCAAAAAGACCTTTATAGAATTCATCGCACTGCGTTTTGCTGATGAGACTATCTACCTGCGCTCGGCCTCCATCAATATCATGAACGGCATGATCGGCCTGACCTTCTCCTGTGACGGTTCCCACTACATGCCTGTGAAGGAATTCCTCCACAAAGATCTGTCCTTCTGGATAGGTGCCAATGCCGCTGAAACCGACAAAACCCGTCAGGAAATCCAGAGCTAGATTCTACAATCGTATAACCCATTGTTTTTAAAAAGATAAACAACATTCATCTCTTCATAACCCCCTATTTTTATTAAAGTTTTCCTGATTATTTCCGATTTAGTCCATTAGTTAAGTTGGATATTAATCCAGGAGAACAAAATGAAAGCACTGCTTGCACCGGGGATAGCCCTTTTCAGTCAACTCCGATACACAGCCAAGTTCATGGTTTTCAGTGTGGTATTCATGATTCCATTACTGACCATATCAGGTATCTTGATCACCAATATTACAGATGACATCCGCTTTCTGGAAAGTGAAAAAAAAGGGGTTCGATACATCCAGTCTCTGCGCCAGCTTATTCAGCATATCCCGCAACACCGGGGTATGACCAATGCCTACCTGAGTGGAAAAAGCAGTTTAAAAAATAAAATCCTGGCCAAACGTCCTGTTATTGATGAAAAGTTTCAGGCTACACTCGTTGTAGACAGCGAACTGGAAGAAGCACTTCAGACTGGAGGCAAACTTAAAGAACTTCAGGAGCAATGGCAGCAAGTCAGGGACACTTCTATGAACAAACCGGCACCACAAGCATTTGCCGAGCATACTGATCTGATTAATAACATTATCAACCTGATTCATCATATTGCTGATACATCAGGATTGATTCTTGACCCTTCACTCGATAGTTATTACCTCATGGATACAATTACTTACAAAATACCCGATTTAAGTGAGCTTATGGGTAAACTGCGTGGTAAAGGCTCTGGTGTGGCTGCGGCAAAGGTAATAACTGACAAACAGAAATTCGACCTGACAGTCATCATGGTTGAATTTGATAAAAATGTTAATAACGTAAAAAATGATATAGAAATTGTTTTCAGGGAAAATCCTTCTATAGAACCTGCTCTTTCCCTGTTATTAAAAACAGCAATGGAAGCAACCTTTGCCTTTGACGAGATAGTAGAACATCAGGTATTACAATCAGCAACTGTCATAGCAGATTCAGCTGAACTATTTAGTGTAGGAACAAAAGCGATTGATGCCACGTATGTGCTCTTTGATGCTTCTGCTGAACAACTCACTACACTGTTGAATAACAGAATCTCTGCTGATAATCAGTTACTTGCTACAACCATTACACTGATTGTTGCACTCATTCTGATTGCCACCTATCTATTCATGAGCTTCTATGTAGGCACAATGAGTACACTTAAGAATATTAATCAGGCAGCACATCAGTTAGCAGATGGCGAACTTGGTGTTCGTATACCAGCAAATTCAAAAGACGAAATAAACGAGATTGTAGAAAGCTTTAATTTGGTTGCTGAGAGTTTTAGCCACCTGGTCGGTCAAGTTGCCTCTACTACCAATCAGGTTGCCTCTGCCGCTGAAGAACTTTCGGTCATTACCGGGGAAACCACTACTGGTATTATTAAGCAAACCTCTTCCACTGATCTGGTTGCAACTTCCATCTCTGAAATGAGTTCATCAATACAGGAAGTAGCACGTCATGCCACTTCGGCTGCAGATGCCAGTACCACGGCCTATGAAGAAACCAGCACCGGCCAGTCTGTTGTCAATAATGCAGTGTCATCTATCAATACATTATCCAATGAAATCAGCAATGCCACTGAGGTCATTAAACAACTGGAAGCCAACAGTGAGGAAATTGGTTCTATCCTGGATGTAATCAGGGGTATTGCCGAACAAACCAACCTGCTGGCCCTGAATGCCGCCATTGAGGCCGCCCGTGCCGGTGAACAAGGCCGAGGCTTTGCTGTTGTGGCTGATGAAGTACGTACGCTTGCACGCCGCACACAGGAATCGACAGAACAAATTCATTCCATGATAGAACGCCTGCAGGAAGGTTCAAGAAAGGCCGTTGTTGCCATGGAAACCAGTAATGAAAAAGCGGCTGAAAGTGTTGAAAGTGCACAGCAAGCGGGCAATACGCTGGACTCTATCTACAATGCTGTGAATACCATTAACGACATGAACAACCAGATCGCTGCCGCTGCAGAGGAACAGGCCACGGTCGCAGAGAGTGTGAACAAAAACGTTATAGAAATATATGATGTTTCACAGCAAACCAAAGACGGCGCAGAACAAACACTAACATCAAGTAATGAACTCGCCAGACTGGCAGAGCAATTACAAACACTGGTGAGCAAATTCAAGACTTCATAAGCAAATGACCAGGTTATGCCTCTTTTGCATGCCTGGTCAAAAATCTATCCAGATTATTCGCAAAAGATTGCCGGTCACTTTGGTTTAGTGCCGGCGGACCACCTGTCTGTATTCCACTGGCTCGCATAGTATCCATAAAATCTCTCATATTGAGCCGCTCTTTAATATTATTTGTTGTATACAGTTCGCCACGTGGATTGAGAGCATGACCACCTTTCTCAATCACCTCCGCCGCCAATGGAATATCGCCGGTGATAACAAGATCACCCGCACTCACCCTTTTAACAATCTCATTATCAGCAACATCAAAACCTGATGCGACTTGAATCGATGTAATGAATCGCGATGGCGGTGTATTCATAGGCTGATTAGCCACAAGCGTCAACTGCACCCTGGTGCGCTCTGCCGCTTTAAATAAAATACCTTTAATTACTACTGGACACGCATCTGCGTCTACCCATATTTTCATATTATGTGATTTTCTATTTGTATAATGAGAGCCAGACATTAATTGCTTGATTATAACTCTTTATTTTCTACCGCAACAAACGTAGCAGTTTTCACTGCCTATGTGGCAATATATCTATATTTTGATACCGCACAAATTTTTACTTTCTTTTACGCGCAATATGAATAGC
>DAOVJZ010000054.1 GCA_030632035.1 Granulosicoccaceae bacterium
GATCGCAACTACAGGTACGGATAATTCCTGTTTCGCACGCTGTAATAATGATAAATCGGCCTGCACTGCATCGGGTTTGGTACTGGATGGGAAAAATCGGCCAAAGGCGATGTAATCAGCACCTTGTTTAACTGCATCAAGGGCGTATTCAAAATGGTTGTAACAGGAAACACCAATGATGGCATTGTCTCCTAATTGTTGTTGTGCCTGTGTAATATCACAATCATCATTGCCCAGATGCACACCATCGGCACCGATTTGTATAGCCAGTTCAACATCGTCATTAATGATCAAGGGGATGTTCAGTGTGCGGCATACATTAAGAAGATCCATCGCCTCCCATGCCTTGCGTTCTGAATCATCTCCTTTATCCCTGAACTGAATTACTTTTGCACCACCCTGTATTGCTTCAGCGACACGTGGCACCAGTTCACCAGATGGAATTAAATGTGGATCGGTAATGGCATACAGGCCATGTATATTATTTGCTTTCATTAGATACTATTTTTTGTTTACCCAGTAAAAACGGTCAGGTAAGTGTTGTCCCATACCAGCACGGTAACCGTGTTTTAATGATTCCCATGTATAACGTTGGGCTTCGTGGATGGCGCTGACAGGTTCCATGCCCTGTGCCAGTAGACCCGCGATGCTGGATGCCAGTGTACAACCGGAGCCATGATAACTATTGGGTAAACGTTGCCATTTTTGTTCCTGCAGTTTACGTCTATCACTATACAATGTATTTACTACATCATTTGTGTCTTCGTGTGTACCGGTGATCAATACAAATTCAGAACCCAACGATAACAGTTCCTGTGCACATGCATCCAGATCATCAGATTGATGTGCAAGTTTACGTGCCTCCAGACTGTTAGGTGTTAACACGGTTGTTATGGGAAGTAACAGATCACGCATGGCATCAATCATGACATCATCAGCAAGTGAGTTACCTGCACCACTGGCCAATACCGGATCAAGTACAACAGGCAACGTTGGATGTTCAACCAAGAGAGAATGAATGACTTCAATGTTGGTCAGGCTACCCAACATACCAATCTTGATAGCAGATACAGGCATGTCTTCCAATACTGCACGAGCCTGTTCAATGATCAACGTGTGATCAACGCACTCATAATTTTTAATTCCTGATGTATCTTGCGGCACAATGGAGGTGATTACAGGGGCGGCATGTCCACCGACACTGGCAATGGCCTCAATGTCAGCAGTGATGCCAGCACCGCCAGTGGGATCATTGCCGGCGAAGACGAGCACAACGGGATGGGTGGATTGCGGATTCGTAGTCATGAGGCGTATATTCTATCATTGGACTCAGGCTTAGACTTACTTGAGTAAAACAGTGTGTAATTGTGAGTGGTCAGGGGAATTCTGATGCGATATGAGTGCAGTGTGTGTGGATTTATCTACGATGAGTCGATTGGTTTGCCGGAGGAGAATATGGCACCTGATACCCCATGGCAGGAGGTACCGGATTCCTGGCATTGCCCGGATTGTGGGGTGGGAAAGGAAGACTTTGAATTGATTGAAAATTAATTTCAGGTAGCCGAATTTTGCCCCTTGTAAAGGTACTCAGACCCAAAAAAAATTAAAAAAAAATCGGTTAACTTTTCGCCTATTAAAAAAACATAACTTATTGTTATTTATATTAAAACACCCCTATTTTTGACTGCCTTGACCCTTGGGCATCCCCCGGATTATTGGCTACACTAGTACCCGAGGACAGCACATGAAACTGCCTGCTTCTGGACCGGTTTTCGCGGGCCATCAGGTAGCTAAAATGGGAATTTCAGCACCACCCAACGTCCTGCAGAATATACCTCCAAGGTATAAGTACATTTCAGTTTTTGTTATGGGTTTGGTTATTGATCAGACCTGGATTTTGAGAAATTTCAGGGGGCACTTATGTCACAAGAAACATTACTATTTACTGATATGGTTGCCGCCGCAAAAGAATACTGCCGGCTGATTGATTCAGTCGAGAAATTCAGCCGTGAAAAGTGGTTACATTCCATGTCCAATTTATTGCCACGCCTGCATGTTGCGATCAGTGCTTTGGATGTTGAGCTCAAATCACGAGATCATACGATTGACTCGGATTACGATGAGCGGTTTGCCCTGTTTTCGAATTTGTATATGTTGTTGGGTGAGCGGGATGGATACTGGATGGAGTTTGATACTGCCAATGATGGGCAGAGGTTGAGTGGCAGTCTTGCGGACGACTTTACCGATATTTATTTTGACCTGAAGCATGGGCTTGAGTTGCTTCAGGAACAGCCAAACGCGGGTGATGAGGCAGTGAGCGATTGGCGTTATAGCTTTGATAAGCATTGGGGTCAGCATTTGGTTGATGCTGAACGTCAACTTTATCATTTATCAGCGCAACAGCAGTTAGACCATTAGTAACATGTAGTTTCTCCAGTAGTAACAGGTCATTCAAGGTGAATCGATTCGATTCACCTTTTTTTTGCCCACACAAACCTGGAGTGATCATGGTCAATGTGTTTTCCTGATATATGACTATGCTTTAAGCCTGAAGTGGGCTTGTAATCAAAATCATTTTTTACGATAATGAGAATCATTATCATTTGTAACCATATTCAATAAAGGTTTCTCTCATGAAAAAATTTATGATTTTACTAGGTATCTGTATGTTATCCAGCCACCAGGTCATGGCTGAATATGTCATTACGGATAACCTCTCATTTAGTGGAGATTTTCGTACCGGATATTACACAATACACCGAGATGATCGTGATGGCAGTCGAGATGTTACCGATGAGGCCAGATTACGCATACGTTTGGGATTGAAGGCCAAATTTAATGCCCAGTGGCAGGCCAAGGTACGATTTGCTGGTCGTTATTCCACATATGAAAGTAATTCCAATCATTTTGAGATATTTTCAAAAATACCTTCTGGTGATGGACTTCGTCGTGGTGACTCGACGCTGGATGAGTTTTATGTTCGTTACCAGCCCTCAAAGCAGTGGGATTTAAAACTGGGGCGTTTCCAATCCAAGATTGAATTGGCGGGTGTAGCCAAAAAATCCCTTGATCGTAATAACAGTCCCAATGTTGATATCACCTGGACCGATGGTTTACATGCTATTTATAAAATGAACAATGGCTGGAAAGGTCATGCCATTATTCAGCGTAACCTTTCAGCGGGTTCTACCGAGGTACGTCGTTCTCCTCTGGATTTTGCTGATAACGGCAGCCGCGTCAGTTATTTCTTTGCGCTTGAGAATAATGAAAAGCACCATGGTGGGATTATACAACGCGGTATTGATCTGACTTATTTGCCAAAAGCATTACAAACCGATGGCAATAGCGCGGGTCGTATTGATGACTATCTTGCACTAGTCGGTCGTTTGTCTGCCCAATGGCCGATGGCAGGCAGTATGAAGCTCATGTTAGGTTCCGAGCTGGGTTATGCCTTTGATACCCCGACCAAGGTGGCTGCCAGTACCGGAACATCGGGTGATACAGGTGGTTTTGCCGGCCAGTTCAAGGTCAGTTTTATCGATATTGTGCCTAAGCACAGCCTTGGGATTGTCTATGGCATAGCCGAGGAAGGCTGGTTGCTGTCTCCAGATATCCGTAATAATAACCGGTTAATTGAGGTGCGCCATCTCTGGAAAATCGATAAAAAACAAAAGTTTGAAACTAGATTGCGTCATCGTGAAGACCTGCATCAACTTACCACCAGTCAGGAAAAGCGCGAGGACGTGGATCTCTATCTGAGATATACTTACAAATTCTAGAAACAGTGAAATGAGAATAGATTTATGTCTGAAACAGCAAATCAAAATTTAACCAATGAAGATATGTCATTAACCCCTGCGGCGCAGACCAAGATTGTTGAGCTGATGTCACAGGTAGAAGGTGATGAAGTAAAAGGTGTGCGCGTTTATGTGGCTGGTAGTGGTTGTAGTGGCCCATCATTTGGTATGACGTTTGCTACAAAATTTGAAGAAAATGACAGCGTACTGGAAGGTGAGAGTTTCACTATTGTCATTGATGCAGAAGCGTTAGTGATATTGAAGGGCGTTGAAATTGATTTTGTTGATACTGGGGTTGGTGGTGCCAGCTTTGTATTCAACAATCTAGCTCCTGCAGAAAGTGCTAGTGGATGCGGTACTTGTCCTTCATCTTCATCTCAAGGTGGCGGTTGTTCCTGATAACGTGCATTCAATATGATATAAAATCGAACGGGTTGACTGGAAACAGTCAGCCCGTTTTTTATTTGCCAGGGAGACATGCCATGAGAACAATAATCAAACTGCATGACCGACCAGTTCATATCAGTATTAGCAAGAAGGCACTGGATATATTTGCATCCAACAAGGAACCACTGGTGGCTGAAATTGATTTGATATTTGGTTGCATGGTGGCCAAACGGGTGTGGTTCAAAGATGTTATTCCTGATGATGCCATTAAGGTAGTAGACAATCTTTTTGTGTGTTTTCGTTCTGTACGTTATGCCAAAACGTGTAGTTTTGCAGACATTGATAATGGTGAGGTTCCGGAAGAATTTCCAATGGTGGTCGAGAAACGGCGCTTTGTGCCGGACTGGCTCAATATCGAATATAAGAAGGGCAAGTTGGCTGGTACGTTTGGTTTTGACAGAAATATGCAGATGCCGGATGAAGAAGCTACCCTTGTTTTTGAG
The DNA here is from genome assembly GCA_030632035.1 of Granulosicoccaceae bacterium. GTDB lineage: Bacteria > Pseudomonadota > Gammaproteobacteria > DAOVJZ01 > DAOVJZ01 > DAOVJZ01. Next base: position 4,688 of record DAOVJZ010000054.1, read on the forward strand.
TAATAATTAATCAGGCCGAACAACAGCTAGAATAACAACCCCAATCAAAACCAGAACCGGAAACTCGTTAAACCAGCGATAAAAGACATGACTGCGTTGATTCAGGTTGTGTTTAAAGGTGTTGACAAGTTTTCCGCAATAAATGTGATAAGCAATCAGGATGACCACCAGTGTCAGTTTGGTATGCATCCAGCCGGCGCGTACATACATATCCCAGCCGCTGTGCCAGATCATGCTCAGGCCAAAGATAACAGTCAGTACGGCACCCGGTGTCATAATGCCATAGAACAGTTTGCGCTCCATGATCTTGAAGCGTTCAATGCTGGCCTGATCATCAGACATGGCGTGATAAACGAACAGCCGTGGCAAATAAAACAGCCCTGCAAACCAGGTAACCATAAAAATGATGTGAAACGCTTTTAGCCAGAGCATATAAATAAATTCTAAAGTTGAAAAGTTACAAGGCTTATTAAGCCTATATCCCGAAAAGCATAGTGTAAACCCGACAGGCTCCTGATGATATCCATTTTACCTTATGGCGGCTTCAATATCCTGAGGCAGGACAACGCCAAAGGTGCGCATAAAGCCATTGCCCAGACGGCGTTGCACATAAAGTGCATCGGTGTCATCACGATTAAAAACCTCTCGGGCTTCCTGCAAGGTGGCCTGCAAATGTACACGTGCCACTTTTATTCTTGGTATGTCTATTTCCATTAAATTAAATTGATCATCCTGTTTTTCTTTCAACATTTGTTCCAGTTTCGAAATATCAATCAGGGCAATAATTTGATGCTCATCTTCAATCAGTAACCAGACTGCTTCACCTCTGATAATGGCTTTAAGATCGTCTCTGGAGATCAATGGTGGCCAGATAATAAAACGTGTGTTCATAATACTGGCGATACCGACACGTTGTAATGCCTGTGTAACGGGATCACTACGGTATTCAAGTCCGCGCGCGCGCATCAGGGTAAGGAAGATAGATGTTCTGCCAAAAATTTCACTGGCAGTCAGGCCTGATGCAATAACAGCCAGCATTCCGGGTAAAATAATATTGGGGTTGCTAGTGAGTTCCAGCATGGCAATCAGTGCGCTTAGCGGTGCCTGTAAGGTTGCTCCCATCATGGCACCCATGCCAATCAAGGCATAAAAGGCATGATCGGTTATATTGCCAGACAAGAAGGTTTTGCCAAGTATACCTAATGCACCGCCAGCGGCAGCACCAATCACCAGAGTAGGGCCAATCATACCGCCAGGTAATCCCAACCCCAGTCCGGCAGCAGTGATGAATATCTTTATAAAGACAACACCCAGCATCAAACCTAATCCCAGCTCACCCAGCAAAGACGCATTTACTGTGTCATAACCAATCCCCATAATTTGTGGAACAAATATTGCGCAAATGCCGGTTAATATTCCCGCCAGCGTCATGCGTTGCCAGATGGGTCGATCAGATAGAAAACTGGTAAAGAAGGTTTGTAGTTTGATAAACAAGGCGGCCAGTGCTCCAACACAAATACCCATTAACAACACCAGCGGGAGTTCTTCAATAGAATTGAATTCCATAGCAGGAATAGCAAAGGCGGGTGAGGAACCATATACAAAACGCAAGAGGGCGGTACCACTGACAGCAGCCAGAATAACCGGCATAAAACCGGCCAGTGTGTATTCCATCATGACAACTTCCATGGCGAAGATCACACCAGCCAATGGGGTGTTAAATGAAGCACCAATGGCAGCTGCTACACCGCAGGCAACCAGAGTACGGGTACTATTGTTAGGAAGCTGTAACCATTGTCCAATCAAACTACCGCCAGTTGCGCCTAAATGCACACTGGGGCCTTCGCGCCCTACAGAATGGCCACTGATAATACTGATTGCGGCACCAAAGAACTGGGCAAACCCATTACGTAACGGGAGATAAGCATGATGATAGGCCAGTCGTTCCATCACATGCACAATACCTACTTGCCTCGTTTCTTTAACACCAAACTGGAATAACAAGCCCAGCACCAGTCCGCCCAGCGTCGGGATCAAAAAACGTGCCCAGATTGAAAGTGCTTCGTAGTTTTCAGTATCGCCACCGGGAAGGAAACTGACTTGAGCTTGTTCGATAAATTGACGGAAAAGCAGAATAATGGCACCGGAGATCAAGCCACATAGTAAACCCAGTACCGCGAGTTGTGGTTGTGCATCAACAGAGGCCAGGCGCAGACGTAATTTTTCCAGCAAAAGATCGTTTCCCGAATTATAAAATTAGATTCTTGGTAAAGAGTTTAACATTAGATTCTGATTAGTCATGATTTTGAGTTTTTTTAATAGTGAATACACATCATTTTTGGAATAAAAATCAAGCACACTAAATAACCAAATACTAATATTCTTGCATGCTCCAAAAGTGATCATTAAGTTGTTGCAATCAAAATTTAATACGGCTATGTTTAAATTTGATGGGGATCAATTTGCCTGGCTTTGCAATAGTCCGCTCTCTTTGAGTTTTATAAAAATAACTAAGGGGGAAGACATGGTATACACGAAGAAAAATCCTGCTTTATTCATTATTGGTCTGATCATGCTCGCTATCTGGTGGGGAGCGGATTCAGGTACTCTTGGCGGTTTCGTCGATCATCTTAAAGAAGTCGCCTCACCTGGCAAAATGAAATACAAATACATGGTCGAAATGAGCACTATTCCAATGTATTTTGGTATTGTCGCTGTCATTTTTGGGTTGTGGCAATTACTGGGTTCACACAAGGAAAGCAGTTTCGATTATTTTTCATCATCAGTGGCCGGTGCCATGTTTATACTGCTGATTGCGATGCTGGTACGCTGGTTTATCGCACCTGAGATTCAGGCCATCAGTGTCGGGATGGGCAAGGTCGGTGATACAGGTAAACACATACACAAACTACTGGGGCTGAATTACGTTGTGCTCGGTATCGTGACGGGTATTGTGATTGTGAATGTCTTCAAGGTACCGGAATGGGCCCAGAATGGTGTCCGGCTTTCACGCTTGGGTCTTAAAACAGGTGTAATTCTGTTGGGAACACTTTATAGCATGGCCGAACTCAAACATCTGGGTCAGTTATCGGTTGTTCTGATCGGTTTCTTTGTACTGGGTTCAGTCGGATTGGTTCTATGGATTGGTGCACGGCGCAATATTCCTAACTCTATGGGCGGTGTGTTATCAGCGGGTATGGGTGTGTGTGGTGTGTCAGCGACGGTGGCGGCTGCGCCGGTCGTACAGGCCAAGTCAGTAGAGATTGCGTACACCATTGGTACCATCTTGCTATGGGGTGTGGGTTGTATGTTTATTTTCCCGATTGTCGGGCAAATGCTTGGTATGGGGCATGTACAATTTGGAGCCTGGGCTGGTACCGGTATTCTCAATTCAGCACAGGTGGCGGGTGCCGCTCTGGCCTTCCAGCCAGATGGTATTGAAACACTCAAAGTTGCTGAAATTTTTAATATCACTCGTGTATTGTTCCTGCCTATTATCGTGTTGTGGTTGGCAGTCTGGTACGTAAAACGCGAAGGTGGAACACAGGCAGTGGGTGTAGGACAGGTCGTTATCTCCAAATTTCCGCTGTTTGTTCTTGGTTTTATCCTGATGTTTTCATTGTCTTCAACGGGTATTTTTGCTCCTGCCAATCACTATAAAGGCAAATATTTTGATAATGACATCAAAGCCAGCAAGATGTTAAAAGCAGATGAAATTGCGATTCTGCGGGCGGAAGCAAACAAGGTGCAACGTAATGACAGACAAGAAGCCTTACAGCGTCTCATGGATAACGGTAAGGTAATGTCCATTGATGATGACGATGCTATACGTGGTTTGGTTAATGCCAAGGTGGTTTCCAAAGGAGCCAATAAGGTCCTGAAGAAGGCACATAAGGCAGTCAGGCATACGGCGAAGAAGATCAAGAAATTCAGACAGTGGATTACCTGGTTGTTTGCATTCGGTCTGGTTGGTCTGGGTATGCAAATCACTATTGGTGCCATGAAACAGGCGGGAGGGCAACC
>DAOVJZ010000101.1 GCA_030632035.1 Granulosicoccaceae bacterium
CCATCCCAGTCACCTTCGTCCATACCATCTTCGATAGTAATAATAGGATAATTGTTGACCCAGCCTTCGAGATAATCGACGAACTCTTCTGAAGACAGTTTTCTGTTTTCAGATTCAAGGTCATATTTACCGTCTTTATAAAATTCAGAGCTGGCAATGTCGGCGCCCAGTAAAATATCATCACCGGCCTTGAAACCTGCTTTTTCTATTGCTTCCAGAATCACTTCGATACCGGCTTCGTTACCGGGTAGATCCGGTGCAAAACCACCTTCATCTCCGACATTGGTATTTTTACCCTGACTGCTCAAGACACTTTTTAAGCTATGAAACACTTCGGTGCCATAACGCAGTGCTTCGCTGAATGTTGGCGCGCCGACTGGCAGGATCATAAACTCCTGCACATCAAGACAGTTATCTGCATGAACACCACCATTGATAATATTCATCATCGGTACCGGCATATGGAACTGGTTGTCCGTACCAAGATAACGATAAAGTGGTGTATTGCTGGCGTTCGCCGCCGCTTTGGCTGCGGCCATTGAAACAGCCAGAATCGAATTGGCACCCAGCTTGTCTTTGTTGGGGGTACCGTCCAGATCAATCATGATCTGATCGACATCTGCCTGCGCTGAAGCATCTTTACCTTTCAGTGCATTGTTAATCGCAGCGTTAACATTGCCTACTGCCTTGCTGACACCTTTGCCGCCATAGCGAGATTTGTCACCATCGCGTAATTCAATGGCTTCACGTGAACCGGTTGATGCACCGGAAGGGACTGAGGCACGCCCTGTAACACCGGATTCAAGAATAACATCTGCTTCGACTGTAGGGTTTCCGCGCGAATCAAGAATTTCACGACCGCGTACTTGCTTGATTGTTGTATTGCTCATAATTCCTTGACTGAATTTTTCAGTTGAATATTAGGTTTCGAGAGTGGAAATAAAATATTTACTTCATAAGCTCTTCTTCATCAAATGTGCGGCGCTTGACCGTATCATCAATAATCTTCAATGTTTCCAGCAAACCTTCCATCTTGCCTAATGGCCATGCGTTGGGGCCATCACTTAATGCCTTGTCCGGGTTGGGATGGGTTTCCATAAACAATCCGGAAATACCGGCTGCAACAGCGGCTCTTGCCAACACAGGAACAAATTCACGTTGGCCACCTGATGTACCACCTTGTCCACCGGGAAGCTGTACTGAATGGGTGCCATCATAAACAACCGGGCAACCCGTCTGACGCATCACGGCCAGAGAACGCATATCTGAAACGAGATTATTATACCCGAAAGAAACGCCCCTTTCGCAGACCATAATCTGGTCATTCCCTGCCTCATGCGCCTTATCGACTACATTTTGCATATCCCAGGGTGATAAGAACTGACCCTTCTTGATATTCACCGGTTTGCCGGTGCGCGCCACGTTCTGGATAAAATTAGTCTGGCGACACAAAAAAGCGGGCGTCTGTAATACATCTACGACAGCAGAAACTTCATCAAGTGGTGTGTCTTCATGTACATCGGTTAATACCGGTACGCCGATTTCATCTTTGACCTTTTGCAGGATGCGCAAGCCCTCTTCCACACCCGGACCACGAAAACTCTTGGTCGAAGAACGATTGGCTTTATCAAACGATGATTTATAAATAAATGGCACGCCAAGCTTTGAAGTGATCTCTTTCAGTTGTCCTGCTGTATCAAGAGCAAGTTGTTCACTTTCGATCACGCATGGTCCCGCGATCAAAAACAACGGCTTGTCGATGCCAATTTCAAATCCACATAACTTCATACTGTTACTACTTCTCCGTGTTTTTGTTTGTGATGTGCTCGTGCGGCCATCACAAATCCACTGAACAAAGGATGTCCATCGCGTGGTGTAGAGGTAAATTCCGGATGGAACTGACAAGCCACGAACCAGGGATGATCTTTTACTTCAACAACTTCAACCAGACTACCGTCTTCCGATGTGCCGGCAATCACCAGCCCTGCATCTTGTAATTTTTCCAGAAAACCATTATTAAATTCATAACGATGACGATGACGCTCAACAATCTTGTCGCTACCGTACATCTCTTGTGACCTGGTGCCTTTCTTTAACAAGCAAGTCTGACCACCCAGACGCATACTGCCACCCAGATCGGAATTTTCATCTCGTTTTTCAACACGACCATCCTGATCCTTCCATTCGGCAATCAATGCAATGACAGGATAAGGTGTATTGGGATTGAACTCGGTGCTGTGTGCCTGATTGAGTCCGGCCATGTTGCGCGCGCATTCAATAACGGCCACTTGCATACCCAGACAAATACCCAGGTAAGGCACCTTGTTCTCACGTGCATATTTCACCGCATCAATTTTGCCTTCAACACCACGCTCACCGAAGCCGCCAGGTACCAGAATTGCATCCATTCCGGATAAACAACCCGTGCCATCATTTTCAATCAGTTCAGAATCGATATAACGAATATTCACCTTGGTATGGGTGTGGAGTCCAGCATGTATCAGTGCTTCAGATAATGATTTGTAAGACTCAGTCAAATCAACATACTTACCCACCATGGCAATATTCATTTCGCCGGTCGGGTGTTCCATATCCTGAACCACCTTGTCCCATTCAGAAAGGTCTGCCGGTTTGGCATCCAGTTTTAATCTTTCTACCACAATGTCATCCAGCTCCTGCTCGTGAAGCATACGCGGAATTTTATAAATACTATCTGCATCCAGTGCCATCACAACAGCACGTTCTTCCACGTTGGTAAACAATGCAATCTTGCGCATTTCAGCACGCGGCAATGGGCGATCTGAACGGCACAATAAAATATCCGGCTGAATACCAATACTGCGTAATTCTTTCACCGAGTGCTGGGTAGGCTTGGTTTTTAACTCACCTGCTGTCGGAATATATGGCAACAGGGTCAAATGCATGAACATAGTGCGATCACGCCCCAGCTCCAGTCCCATCTGACGAATGGCTTCCAGAAACGGCAGAGATTCGATATCGCCTACAGTACCACCGATTTCGACCATGGCCACATCGACATCGCCGGCACCCTTTATCACCTTGTGTTTGATTTCATCCGTAATATGCGGGATCACCTGTACGGTGCCGCCCAGATAGTCACCACGCCGTTCCTTGCGCAGGACATTTTCATAAATCTTGCCGGCGGTGAAGTTATTGCGCTTACTCATTTTGGTGCGCACAAAACGTTCGTAATGCCCCAGATCCAGATCGGTCTCGGCTCCATCCTCAGTCACAAATACCTCACCATGCTGAAACGGACTCATCGTGCCGGGATCAACATTGATGTAGGGATCGAGTTTGAGAAGGGTCACTTTGAGGCCGCGGGCCTCAAGAATAGCAGCGAGGGAGGCAGATGCGATCCCTTTACCAAGGGAAGAAACAACGCCGCCTGTGATGAATATAAACTTCGTCATTTAGGGTTCTCTGGCTAACCGGCGCTAACCGATTGTGTATCACTAGACGGGGAGAAACGATAAAGGATTTTGGCGCTTTAGTCCAGCTAAAAGATGTTAAGAGTCTACTTTAACCAACTTTAAGTTTCGATCCTAAGCAATCGGTAAACCACTATTTTTTCCACTCAATCTGGATGCCTTTTTCGCCTTCACCCGCAGAAAATCCCTCTCCAACCCAGTGGCCAACTACCTCGGCCAAATCATCATCCAGATACACAAACGGGATACTGTCACGCTCCCACGGCGGCACACCTTTTTCCTGAAATAACTTCTTTAGCTCATGGGTATGATCGCGCCCTGCCAGTTTGAGCTTCTCCCCGCCCTGTCGAAACTTCACATTTGCTGATTTCGAATGACACAAACTTTCTTTCAGTCCACCGCCTGTCACTGCTACCGGCTGCAGCATACCTGCATCACCGGGCAACTGGAGTGGGGATTTCATGTCCCAATCCAGGGTCGTGTTCGGTTCAGGAATAATTGAGGGTGTCACGACATACAAACGATCACGATAACGCCTGAGCTCGACTCCCGGCCATGCGACACACGGATTGCGATCTTCTCCCGCCTGAAGTACATCAACTAGAATACGTTCCATCTGGCGGGTATCCGGCAATGGTCGATTCTGCTGGCGCAACCAGTAGCGCAAAATATTGCGCTTGCGGGCATCATCAAAGGTCAGTAGTTGCTGGATGGATAAAGCCTCACCATCATGCACCGCCTGCAAATCCATGCCCGCCAACACATCCAGCAAGTCAGCGGCCTCGGCACTGTGGCTGGCTACACGAGAAATCGTCTGTGCCATCGCCGGCCAGCGGTCTTTTAGTTTGGGAAGAATTTCATGACGCAGGTAATTGCGATCAAACCCGGTATCATTATTACTCTCGTCTTCAATCCACGCCAGCTGGTGCAATCGCGCATACTCATGTAATTGCTCACGTGATAAACCCAATAGTGGACGACAATGTTGGCCGCTACCAAATTCATTACATGCCGGCATACTCGACAAGCCACGTGGGCCACCGCCGCGTAATAATTGCAAAAGCAATGTTTCAGCCTGATCATCCTGATGATGTGCGGTCAACAAGCAATCACGATTTTGCATAACATCAAGCAATGCCTTGTAACGTGCATCACGTGCGGCCGCTTCCGGACTTTCTCCTGAACGAGCACGCGCATCCACTTTGATCACGTCACAACTAATATTCAGTTTTTCACAAACAGACACACAATGTTCAGACCACTCTCCTGATTTTGCCTGCAAGCCATGATCGACATGCACGGCATGTAAAACCAGTTCAGGTAATTGCGCCATAGCATGAAGCAAAACATGCGAATCCATGCCGCCACTGTAGGCAATAACAAAGCGATTAACGTTTTGAGGAAGATGTTGTTTCAGATTTTGTAGAATGGTATTCATGATCAGGAATCATGGATTCCCGTTTTCACGGGAATGACGATTATTGGTTTACGACTCTTTAAACTCACCAAAACCGAGCAAGCGTTCGTAACGGGTATCCAGCAACTTGTCGACAGCGATCGATTCCATATTTTCAAGGCTTTCCAGCAAGGCGTGTTTGAGATTGGCCGCCATGGCATCAACATCACGATGCGCACCACCCAGTGGTTCATTGATAATGAAATCGATCAAACCCAGTTCTTTTAATCGGCTTGAAGTAATACCCAATGCCTCAGCGGCATCTTCAGCCTTATCGGCACTCTTCCACAAAATAGAGGCACAACCTTCAGGAGAAATAACAGAATAAGTGCTGTACTGTAACATCATGACACGATCGGCCACACCAATCGCCAATGCACCACCAGAACCACCTTCACCAATGACCGTAGCAATGATCGGTGTGCGTAACGCGGACATAACCAACAGGTTTTGGGCAATCGCCTCACTCTGACCACGTTCTTCTGCGCCCACACCAGGATAGGCACCGGGGGTATCAATAAAGGTCAATAAGGGTAATTTGAAACGCTCGGCCATATTCATCAAGCGCAGTGCCTTACGATAACCCTCCGGTCGCGGCATACCAAAATTACGTTTGAGCTTTTCCTTGGTATCGCGCCCTTTCTGCTGGCCAATTACCATAACAGGCTTACCATCAATACGGCCCAGGCCACCGACAATGGCCGCATCATCCGAATAATGACGGTCACCGTGCAGTTCTTCAAAATCAGTAAAAATACGTTCTACATAATCCAGCATATAAGGCCGCTGTGGATGGCGCGCCAACTGGGAAACCTGCCACGAGCTCAGGGATGAAAAAATGGATTCGGTCAGTGACTGACTCTTGGTCTTCAGACGGCTAATTTCCTCAGAAATATTGATTTCTGTGTCACTGCCCACATAGCGCAGTTCTTCGATTTTTGCCTCTAGTTCGGCAATAGGTTGCTCAAATTCGAGAAAATTAAGATCCATATGAAAAAACTACCCTAAAGTCGTCAAAATGAAAGGAATTTGCAGGTATTTTATTAGAAATTAAGACTAATGGATAGTTCAGTCTAATACTGAACCAATACATCTTTAGAACC
>DAOVJZ010000171.1 GCA_030632035.1 Granulosicoccaceae bacterium
CCGCTTGCCCTGCACATCCTGCATCGCCGACGTTGCCAACAGGCCTTCACTGGTAAAACGTGCTTCCGGTTTGATACTAACAGGATAACCTTCTGCCTCCAGTACACCGGCCGTGGCACGACCAATGACCGCAATTGCTACCTTTTGCGGCCATTCGGTACTGGCAGGTAATTTATCCAGCGCATAGGTTACGGCATTGGCACTGATAAAGATGGCAATATCAAATTTTTCCAGCTCTGCCAGAGATGACTGCAACGATTCGTCCGGTTCGATATCACGAATTTCAATCACCGGAAAATCAATCGCGTTGCCGCCCTGTTTTTGAATCAGATCACAGAGACTCACCCCTTGCTGGGAGGGTCGTGTCACCAGAATGGTTAAACCTTGTAAAGGCGTGTCTGACATTTCAATCCGATGCTGAATAAACCGCTTTGAGAATTACATCCGCGCCTTGTGATAAAAGTGATTCGGCGAGTTCAATACCAATGGCTTCGGCATTATTACGATCACCACTACGTTGATCCTGAATAATCTTTTTACCGTCGGGCTGACCAACCAACCCTTTCATATTGAGGGTGTCACCATTTAATACTGCATAACCTGCAATCGGCACCTGACAACCACCTTCGAGTTTGTGATTAAAGGCACGCTCGGCGCTCACACGGGTATGGGTATCTTTATGATCAAGCACAGCGATTAATTCATTGGTATCCGGATCATCTACACGACATTCAATACCGACCGCACCCTGACCAATCGCCGGTAAAATCATTTCCGGTTTAATGATGTCGGCAATACGATCAAAATGTTTTAGGCGCTTGAGGCCTGCGACAGCCAGAATAATGGCGTCATAATTACCGTCATCAAGTTTGGATAAGCGCGTACCCACGTTGCCGCGCAAATCCAGGATCTCAATATCCGGGCGCACGGCGCTCAACTGGCATTGGCGGCGCAAACTGGATGTGCCGACCTTTGCACCCTGCGGGAGTTCATCCAGGCTTTTATATTTATTCGATACAAACGCATCATGCGGATCTTCGCGTTCGCAAATGACCGCCAGATGCAGGCCATTGGGTAATTCTACCGGCACATCTTTCATCGAATGCACTGCGATATCGGCATCACCTTCGAGCATGCGCTGTTCCAGTTCTTTCACAAACAAGCCCTTGCCGCCCACCTTGGCCAGCGGCGTATCCAGAATCTTGTCGCCCTGGGTACTCATGGTGATCAACTCGACCTTGAGGCCGGGATGAGCACTCAATAACTCGGCACGCACAAATTCGGCCTGCCACAGGGCAAGCGGGCTTTTACGGGTAGCGATACGGATAATTTCTTTTTTCATTTAAAAACAGTTGATTATCAGGGTCGTAATTGTGTCAGATACCCATATAATACCTTTATTAGAAGCCAATTACGAAAACTGATTTTATGCACCACCGATTGATTCACCTGTTATTTCTTGCTGTATTCCTGGTTCCAAATGGTTGGGCACAGGGCGATATCCCTAATGTGGATTTACTGCCCTTTGCACGCAACCTGCAAACCGATGGTGAAGTGGCTAATAAAGCACACCTGCCCATCATGATAATGTTTGTATCCGATGATTGCCCCTACTGCAGTTCTGCAAAAGAAGACTTCATCAAACCCATGCTCAAAAGTGGTGAATATAATGACAAGGTCATTATTCGTCTTGTTGAAATTGATGGTGGTGACACCATCACCGACTTTCACGGTAACCAGACCACCATGGCAGACTTTGCAACCAGTGAAAAAGTAAACTTTATGCCTTACGTAAAATTTTACAATGCCGCCGGAAAAGAGCTGGTTCAGCCCATTGTTGGTATCAGTAATAAGGACTACTACGGCATGTTTCTGGATGATGCGATTGAAGATGCGGGTAAACAACTAAGGCAGTAAAAACTCTTGAAATGATTTTGGATCTGGCTGATGGAATCAATCGAGCCTGACCCTGTTGATTATATGTTCAAATAACCACCATGATATATTTATTCTGATATATCAATTAATTAAAGCATCATCTCATCTCTATCCAATACGCATATCTTGCAAATATGTCTATTTTTTGGCAAAAAATAGACATATTTAAAAAAGGAGTCCGCAACAAATAATCCATCAAGCCCTACCTAAATCTCACTTTATTATTTATTGACAAGGTTAACATATATGTTAACCTTGCTTTATGAGGGAAATCATATTTTACCGAATGGATTCGGGAAATTGTCCTGTAGAAAAGTTTCTTGATTCTCTTCCGGGCAAGCATGCACAGAAAGTTATCTGGGTAATGCAGCTTATTGAAGAACTGGAAATTATTCCAGTTAAGTATTTTAAAAAGCTGGTCAACACAGATGGCATTTGGGAAGTCAGGATTTATTCTGGAAACAATGCCTATCGTATTTTAGGCTTTCTGGAAAACAACAACCTGATTGTATTGAACCATGCTTTTCAAAAGAAAACGCAAACAACTCCAAAAAAAGAAATACAGATAGCAGAAACCAGGAAAAGAGATTATCTTAAAAAGAGATCATTGAGATGAGTGGTATAAAGAAATATACAAAAAAACGTAAGGCAAAAGACAAGTCTTTTGCCAAAAATTTTGACATCGGCTACGAAGAATTCAAGCTGGGTGTTATGTTACGTATGGCCAGAGAAAAATCCGGATTAACACAGGAAGAACTAGCAAAAAAACTCAATACAAAAAAATCAGCTATTTCCAGAATTGAAAATCATGCCGAGGATATTCGTCTTTCAACATTAGAAAAGTTTGCTGAAGCATTAGGCAGAAAACTGAAACTTTCTATTGGCTAAGAGAATAAATCGAGTCTGCCCCTATTGACTCAATGCTTTATTAACTCAAGCCAGCTTTGCCCATTTACCAATCTCTCTCTGGTATCAAAAGCGATCCGGTGGGTACCGTGGCAACGTGCGCAAGCCAGTACCGCTAATGTACCCAACTCTTTTCCCTGTTCTTTAAGCGTGCCTGTTCTCAGGCTTTGCTCCAGACTGATGATGGTTTTATTCATTGTATTGTCAGGGTATGACTTGGCATCATTTTTATGACACGTTGAATTGGAACAGGTTTCACCCAACACATTCATGCCTTTTGTTAGATCTGATAAAGAGGACAGCGCGATTTCCTGCATGCCATCTTCCGATGCAATTTTAATCTGGTTGACCTGTTTAATCAGTTCTTTCATGTGCGCTTTATAGGTGGTCGCTGGATTGATCTCCATCGCGGAAAAATCAGGGGCACGGTACATGGTCGCGGTGACAGTACGGAAATCGGTGTGACAGGATTTACAACTTTCATTTAATTTATCGACGGCATGAGATACATCCTGATAGCGATGACTGCTGGCACTTTGCTGTAGACTGGACATTGTTTCCCTATCCAGTTTTTTCTCCCACTCCGGCACCATCTCGGCTATTTTCAGGTAATGCTCGCTTAAACGGGTTACCCATTTTTCCAGATGCTCAGCATCCTTGTTATCGGCATAATATTTTACCGCCTGCATTTCACGCCGCAGTTTAAACATATTGTGCAACCACACCTGGCGCTTGTTTTCCGGCTTATACCACTGCGCTAATGATGCAGGCGGAGTTTTGATCAAACTTGCCTGATCTTCATGCATGTAGACAATCCTGCCAACAATCGCAATAAGCAGGCACTGAAGAAGAATAAAGTAAGGCCATCGCATTAGAGTTAATTATCTCCTTTATTGTTAGACATATTTAATTCTTGTAAATGCCTTCTTGTTAATTGATGGATACACAATATAGATTTCATGAAAATTTGATAGATCATCACTCCAGTCAGTATTCTCACAACATTTAATTATATCATCAAATGTTTCTTGAGTTAACCAAGGATACTCTAAGTTTATAAGTAAGATGCCAGCACCATACTTGTTTTTAAAAGGAGAGTATGATTTTTTTATTAGTTTTTTATGTAGGTTCTTTACAAATTGATTTGCAAAATGTTTGTCCATATTCATTTGCAGCCCACCTTCCCAAGGGGAGTTTTCCTCTCTTGGTGTTACATAGGATAATTTTGTTTTAGCCCATTCGGCTGTATAACATGTATCAGTTACTTCTAACCAAGATTTTGATTTTTTATCTTTAATTAATGCATCAGG
>DAOVJZ010000098.1 GCA_030632035.1 Granulosicoccaceae bacterium
ACTATAAGGCGGTCTGAACATTGCGCTGGTTACAAGTGCGCAAGGCAGTCAGGGTTATTAAACACGGCGGCATTGCAGCTTATCCAACAGAATCAGTTTATGGATTGGGTTGTGATCCGAAAAATGGATCCGCAGTCCATCGCCTGTTGTGGTTAAAACAAAGGTCAGTGGATAAAGGCTTGATCCTGATTGCCTCTTCCGTGCAACAACTCAAACCTTATCTCGCCGAATTTGGTGAAGAATACATGGAACGCGCCCTGGCAACGTGGCCGGGTCCGACCACATGGATCGTGCCAGCCAGCGAACGTACACCACAATGGTTGCGTGGTGAGCACAAAACTATTGCAGTGCGTGTTACCAGTCACCCATTAGCCTCCAAACTTTGCCAACAATTCAAAGGCCCTATTGTATCCACCAGTGCCAACAGAACCAGTGAGCCTGTGATCAAACAGGCAGAAGGTGTCAGTCAGGTATTTGGAGATAATGTAGATTATATTCTGGAAGGTGAAACCGGTGATCTCGAACGACCAACAGAAATCCGTGATGTGATGACTAATGAAGTGATACGTGCGGGATAATAAAACTAATCACAGAGCAGATTTGATTATGAGTTTAATAAAAAAGGGCAGAAGGAAAACCTTCTGCCCTTTTTTATTAACAATACTAAATTAATCAGGCAGTCGCCGCAGAATTTGAATCACTGAATGCATTAATCAACTGATCCTCCAGTTCAATACGATCAGCCAGAATTTCACCTAGTTTGGAAAGATCCTGTTCCAGAGCTTCGGGTGATGTGGTTACCTGGGTGTATTTGTCATTGAAATCAACAATAGTTTGTGTGATTTCAGTAATACGGGAATAGATTTGTTCAGCAACATCCTTAACGGATTGACGGCGTTCAGAGTTATCAGCAAAGTGCTTATAGAGATGGAAATGGGCTTCGGCAGTATAGTCGATCAGTGAATTGCAGAAATTTTGCAGTAGTGTTCCGATATTTTTGAGATCTTCTTCTTTCTGAAAAGGATGGTTTTCAGCCAGTTTGCCATACAGTGACAACATGTTTGTTCTGGCATCAACCAGCTTGTGTATCAGATCACGTGACTGTGTTCTACGTTCTACAAATGGTTTTATTTCTGCAGACATACTGCTTTCCTCTCTTATGTCTATCCCCACACATAAACAGGATGAGGTTTTATTAGTAACTAGATTTTTTATACACGAAACCAGAGAGATAGACAACTCTTTTAATCTATTACTTGTTTTGTTGGGTATAATTAACACCTTGTTTTTAATACGTATTAGGGGTTACTAAGGGATAAACCCCTGTGTTTATAGCGAAAAAAGGAAGTTGCACCAGCGGAGGTGAGTATGCACCAGACTGCAAACAATGCACCGGGCAAAGCGGTTTCTGGTGTGAAATGTTTGAGTGCCAATGCAACACCGAGCCCCGCGTTTTGCATTCCGATTTCTATGGCCAACGTTAATTGATGTTTGTGATCATATTTAAACCACTGTGCCGCAAACCAGCCAGCGAGATAACCCAGTGCGTTGAGTAATACAACAAGTAAAAGAATTTCTGTTCCTACAGTTGCAATGCGCTCCTGATTGGCGGCAACGGCATAGCTACAAATAATAATAATCGCAATAGCGGCAACGGCAGGGGCAATGTCACCCGCTATTTTTTTCAGTGCGTCATTTATAAAATGTCGCAATACCATGCCGGCAACGAGAGGGAGCAATACAGTTTGCAGAATTGTTTTCATCATGCCCCAGAATGGAATAGGCATGAACACACCACCCAGTAATTCAACTAGCGAAGGTGTGACCAGCGGAGATAAAAAAGTGGCGACTGTGGTCAGTGCAATGGAAAAGGCCAGTGCGCCTCCAGCCAGATAAACAATTACATTGCTGGCCATGGCACCAGGGGCGCAACCGACAATAATGAACCCGAGTGCAATCTCCTTAGGCAGATCGGTGAAAAAGGCAACGGCGAAGCCCAGCAGTGGCATGACTGAATACTGGGTCAGTACACCTAAACCGATACGGGTTGGGTGTTTCAGGGTATCGTTCATGTCTTCTGGTTTCAGCACCAGTCCAAGTGCAAACATGGTAGCGGCAAAAAACCACAGGAAGCTCTGTTTAAAGATCAGGAATAGTGGCGGATACCAGTAGGCAGTGATTGCCCCAATCAGGGTCAGTGGGGCAAGGCCATTGGCAATGAGACGAAATATAAACAGCATGATTTTAAAGAGGTTATTGTTATCTTGTATGCATGGTATCGAAATTATTGACGAGATACACGGTAAATTAATCTTGATAGTTAGTGGTTACTAACTAAAACTATGTACTTGAATCTATTGTATTTGTTGTATACTTAAGACTCATATCAGGAACAGGACAGGATTTTGGCCAACAAATTCTCCGCTCAGTTTTCATCTACCCGCATGCGGCGTATGCGCAAGGATGATTTTTCGCGTCAGCTCATGCGCGAGACCCAGCTTTCAACAGCCGATCTCATTTACCCCATGTTCATTATGGATGGGGGGGGTATCCGGGAGCCGGTGATATCCATGCCGGGGATTGATCGCGTCAGTATTGATGAACTCCTGAAGGAAGCGGGTGATCTGGTCAAGTTGGGTATACCCGCAGTGGCCCTGTTTCCAGTGACACCCTGTGAAAAAAAATCAGATGATGCCAAAGAGGCATTCAACCCGGATGGATTGGCTCAACGCGCTGTACGTGCGTTAAAAGAGGCATACCCCGATCTGGGTGTGATTACCGATGTCGCTCTGGATCCATTTACCACGCATGGTCAGGACGGTCTGATTGATGATTCTGGTTATGTATTGAATGATGAAACCGTTGAGGTACTGGTCAAGCAGGCTGTATCTCATGCCGAGGCGGGTGCCGATGTGGTCGCCCCTTCCGACATGATGGATGGCCGCGTGGGTGCGATTCGTACTGCACTGGAAAACAAAAAACTGATCCATACCCGTATCCTTGCCTATTCTGCCAAGTATGCATCCAGTTTTTATGGGCCGTTCCGTGATGCCGTGGGTTCATCTGCCAATCTGGGTGCGGGTAGCAAATACACTTACCAGATGGATTGCGCCAATTCCGATGAATCATTGCGTGAAGTGGAACTGGATTTGGCAGAAGGTGCTGACATGATCATGGTTAAACCAGGCATGCCTTATCTGGATATCGTACGTCGCGTGAAAGATGAATTTGGCGCACCGACATTTGTGTATCAGGTCAGTGGTGAATATGCCATGCTCATGGCCGCCAGCCAGAATGGTTGGCTGGATGAAAAATCGGTAGTAATGGAATCACTGGTTTCTATCAAACGTGCCGGGGCCGATGGGATTCTTACCTATTTTGCAAAAAAAGCGGCCGCCTGGTTGCAGGAAAAATAATTACAACCTCTTAAACTTTCTTGTTAGACTCCTTTTTAGCCGTTGTTTTTCCCTTATTTCTTGCATCTAAAAAAAGTTAAAAAAAAAGCTTGTCAGCCTTTTGAAAATACGTATACTGCGCCGCAATACACAAGATTAAAAAACAAGATGCTGAATAAGCAGCGTCGCAACGGTACTGAAAGGCAGTGCCAAAAGGAGAAAGAAGTATGCCTAGTTATTTAACGAACCTTTTCGGTCGTTCCCCTGTTCGCCCTCTGCAAGAACACATGACAAAAGTCCACGCATGTGTAACCCAATTAACACCACTTTTTGAAGCATTGATTGCAAACGATCAGGAAAAGATCAAAGACATTCGCAAGGGAATTTCAGCTCTCGAAAGTGAAGCAGATAATTTAAAGTGGGAATTGCGGAATCATTTACCCACTGGTTTATTCATGCCGGTAGACAGACGTGATTTGTTGGAAGTACTGCAAATGCAGGACAAGATTGCGAATCAGGCACAGGATATTGCGGGTTTAATTGTCGGCCGTCGCATGACATTACCTGAACAAATGCATGAAATATTTATTAAATACGGTAAACGTTGTATTGATGCAACCAAACAGGCATTAAAAGTGATTAATGAGCTGGATGAATTGGTTGAAACCGGTTTCCGTGGTGCAGAAGTAGAAAGGGTTCAGGACATGATAAATGAACTCAATGCCATTGAAGGTGACACAGACAAGTTGCAAATCAGACTGCGCGATATGTTGTTTGAGCTTGAAGATACTCTAAGACCCACTGATGTGATGTTTACTTACCGCCTGCTTGAAAGTGTCGGTAATGTGGCCGATTTGTCGCAACGTGTTGGCAGTCGTTTACAACTGTTGCTGGCAAGGTAGGGGATAACACAGTGGATCAAGCTACAATTTATATTATCCTCGCGGGTGTTTTTGGATTATTGATGGCATGGGGTATTGGTGCCAACGACGTGGCCAATGCCATGGCGACTTCTGTTGGTTCAAAAGCCATCACCGTTTATCAAGCCATTTTCATTGCGGCGATTTTTGAATTTTTGGGTGCTTACCTTGCCGGTGGTTCAGTTACATCAACCATTCGTAAAGGGATTGTTGATAGTTCATATTTTGCCGACAATCCGGATCTGCTTATCTTTGGTATGCTGGCCTCACTGTTGTCAGCAGGTATCTGGTTATTAATTGCATCCCGTAACGGTTGGCCGGTTTCAACAACACATACTATTGTGGGCGCCATTGTTGGCTTTGCCGCTGTTGGTGTTGGTGTTGATGCAGTACAGTGGGGCAAAGTCGGTACCATTGCGATGAGTTGGGTTGTTTCTCCATTGCTTGCTGGCACTATTGCGTTACTTATTTTCCGTTCTATCCAGAAACTGATTCTTGATACCGAGAAGCCGCTGGATAATGCACGCAAGTACGGGCCGATGTATATCTTTTTTGTTGTGTTTGTGATTGCCATGCTGACCATCAAAAAAGGACTCAAGCATCTCCATCTTGATATTAGTACAGGCGAGAGTTTTATGTATGCGATAGCGGTTGCCTTGTTTGTTGCTGTTATTGGTATATTTCTTGTTCGACGAGTGAAGCTCGATCCCGATGCCGATCGGAGTTTTCACTACGCCAGTGTTGAAAAGGTCTTTGCTGTACTGATGGTGTTTACTGCCTCGGCTATGGCCTTTGCCCATGGTTCCAATGATGTGGCCAATGCCATCGGTCCTGTTGCCGCTGTAGTGAGCTCGGTTACAACTGGTGGTGTATTACAAAAATCAGTATTACCTGTTTGGGTATTGTTGCTCGGTGGTGGCGGTATTGTGCTTGGCTTGGCGACTTATGGTTTCAAGGTAATGCAAACCGTGGGTAAAAAGATTACCGAACTCACACCAAGTCGTGGTTTTGCCGCTGAGCTATCTGCCGCTTCAACGGTGGTATTAGCCTCTTTCACGGGCTTACCGGTTTCCACTACCCATACATTGGTAGGTGCAGTATTGGGTGTGGGTCTCGCGCGTGGTATTGCGGCATTGAATATGCGTGTCGTGGGTAATATCTTCATGTCATGGGTAGTGACACTTCCAGCGGGTGCTATTATGTCGATTATGTTCTTCTACATGCTTAAGGGAATCTTCTCTTAATCAGGTGGTAGGTAGAAAATTGGAGTGATTACGATTAAAGTATTATCATTACCTGCAACCTACAACCTGCAACCTGAACAATGACAGACCAATATGCCGTAATGGGTAACCCCATTGCACACAGTAAATCCCCAAGTATTCATAAACAGTTTGCCGAGCAGACAGGACAGTCACTCGAATACTCGACTATTCTCGTTGAAAAAAATGCATTCCCGCAAGCGGTTGATGAATTTCAGGCAAAAGGTGGTAAGGGATTAAATATTACGGTGCCATTTAAGGAAGAGGCATGGCGTTGTGTGAGTGAACGCAGTAAACGTGCTGAGCTGGCGGGTGCAATTAATACTATTGTATTCCAGGAAGATGGAACCCGTTTTGGTGATAACACCGATGGTGTTGGTTTAATTAATGATATTGTGAAAAACAATCATGGCCAGATTGCAGGCAATCATATTCTGGTTGTCGGTGCCGGTGGTGCAACACG
>DAOVJZ010000227.1 GCA_030632035.1 Granulosicoccaceae bacterium
GGCAAACAAAAAAATATTAGTGTTACCCATGCTCGCGGCTCTAACTTTACTTACCTGGGGTTTAACCTGGATGACCCAGTGGTGAGTTTGCAGAAAGTTCGTCAAGCGATCGCTATGGCAATAGACAGAGAAGCTATCATTAGGTATGTCATGGCCGGTGCAGCCAGACCTGCTAGTGCGTTATTGCTTCCTGGTCATTGGGCTGGCA
The DNA here is from genome assembly GCA_030632035.1 of Granulosicoccaceae bacterium. GTDB lineage: Bacteria > Pseudomonadota > Gammaproteobacteria > DAOVJZ01 > DAOVJZ01 > DAOVJZ01. The sequence continues at coordinate 209 of DAOVJZ010000227.1, forward strand.
ATGCTGATCTGAAAAAAATCACCTATAACCCCGACCGGGCAAGAGTTTTGCTGGCTGAAGCCGGGTTTACTGAAAGTAATCCTTTACGTTTGACCTATAAGACCTCAACCAATGCCTTTCGCGTACGTCTTGCGACCGTATTACAAAGCCAGTTGAAAGCGGTAGGCATTGAAGTAGATTTACGAAGTTATGACTGGGGTACTTTCTACGGTGATATCAAAGCCGGAAACTTCCAGATGTTTAGTTTGTCATGGGTAGGAATTAAAACGCCTGATATATTTCGGTATGTATTTCATAGTGAAGCCGTGCCACCTAATGGCGCCAATCGGGGTCGCTTCAATGATAAAGTGAGTGATCAGCTAATTGAAACTGCGGGCGCGGCGAGAACATTGGAAAAACAAGCTATATCTTACAGAAAACTGCAAAAGCGCTTACTGGAAAAGCTTCCCTATGTTCCTTTATGGTATGAAAATCATGTCTTCGCTGCACGAAAAGGTATCATTGGGTACCGGCTGGGTCTGGATGGAAATTATGATGGTTTGGTAGATGTTACAAAGCGTACCAATTGACCTGAAAAATACAAATAATGAGTAAACTTATATTAATCAGTATTAAAGACCAACGTTTACAGTTGCGTGATGGGGATAAAGTGCTACTGGATTACTCAATTTCTACAGCACTTAATGGTCCTGGGGAAATTAACGGTAGCGAATGCACGCCACGTGGCTGGCATATCGTGCATGAGAAAATTGGGAATGATGCTGAAACAAACAGTGTTTTTGTTGGCCGCAAGAAAACTGGTGAATTGTATTCATCTTCATTAAAAGAACAAAACTCCGATCGGGACTGGATATTGTCACGTATCCTGTGGTTGTCCGGCCTGGAACCAGGCAAGAATCAATCAGGTCAGGTTGATACCCTCCAGCGATATATATATATCCATGGCTGTCCCGATGAAGAACCTGTGGGTGTACCAAATTCACACGGCTGTATAAGGATGCGCAATGATGATGTCATTTCATTGTTTGATTCTGTTTCAACTGGAACAAGGGTTTTGATCAATGAGAACTCTCTGCTTGAAAGCAGCCCAGAATTTCCCTCCCTGTAAGGCAGAACCGCCTAAAGTCTGGAAGTGGTTTTGTTAGGGTTAAGAGCGGTATAGTCCATTTCTATGCAAGAAGACCCCCTGGTTTTCACTATTTTTCTGATTTTTACAGGCGCCGCTGTAATGGCGACCCTCGCCTTATATGCGCGTCAGGCATTGCTTGTTGCCTATATTGTTTTGGGAATGTTATTTGGCCCTTCCGGCTTCGGTTTGGTAAGTGATCCGGCGTTGATCAAGCAGTTTTCTAATGTCGGCATAATGTTCCTGTTATTTTTATTGGGTTTGAATCTTCCACCAGCAAAGTTAATCCCATTATTTAAGGAAACTACGCTGATTACTGGCCTCAGTTCTCTGCTGTTTGCGAGTATTGGTGCAAGCATTGCATGGTTTTTTGGGTTTGATTATTGGGAATGTCTGATCATTGGTGTTGCCATGACTTTTTCCAGCACCATTATTGGCTTAAAGCTACTTCCAACCACGGTGCTTCACCATAGGAGGACCGGTGAAATTATTATCAGCATTCTGCTGATTCAGGACATTGTAGCTATTGTTGTTTTATTGCTACTGCAAACTGCAGGACAGGGTGGGTTGCCGTGGATGGAGTTTATGTTTCGTGCAGCTGCATTACCCAGCCTGGTTATTGCTGCATATGTACTGGAACGGTTTGTACTTATTAAACTTATTTCTCGATTTGATAAAATACAGGAATACATATTCCTTATGGCGATTGCCTGGTGTCTGGGTTTTGCTGAGTTGGCTTCAACTGTAGGTTTGTCGCACGAAATAGGAGCCTTTATTGCCGGAGTCGCTTTGGCAACAAGTCCGATCTCACTATTTATAGGTGAAAACCTGAAACCCTTGCGTGATTTTTTCCTGATTATTTTCTTTTTCTCGCTGGGCGCAAGTTTTGATCTCGAAATGCTGATGGTTGTGTTTATTCCTGCTGCCCTTGTTGCAGCATTGGTGTTGGCAGGTAAGCCGGTTATTTTCAGGCTCCTGTTACGGAATACCGGAGAGGCTTCAGGTCGCTCAGGAGAGATAGGTGTAAGACTGGGTCAAATCAGTGAGTTTTCGTTATTAATCGCAGTGCTGGCATTTGATCTTCATGTTATTGGAGAGCGGGCATCCTATCTTATTCAAGTGGCAACCTTGCTAACATTTATCGTGTCTTCCTATCTGATTGTTATGCGCTATCCAACACCCATAGCCTTGACTGACAAATTACGTAGAGATTAGTTCTGTTTTATGAAATTAGATCCTTAATCGTTTTGTTTTTCAGGTGTTCGTCGGTCATTGAATCCAGCTCATCGAGAAGTTTGATAATGCGGCCATCTGCAAATGGTTTGTTATTATGATTGGGTACTAAATCACCCCGTACCACGTCCAGCACTTCCTTGATTGAAATTGCCTGTAAATCACGACCAGGGACAAAATAGGGCGAGTCCTCACCGGCGTGAATTAAAAACTCCTGTGATAATAATTTGTCCAGGACATCATCAATAATTTCCATGGGTAATGATAACTGTTCGACCAGATTATCGAGCGTCCAGTGTTTGCTACCATCCTGATAGGCCTTACCGACCAAACAAAGAATTTCCAGTGCGAGAGCTTCGCGGGCGTGATTGCCTAGAGAGTTATGCCTTCCTCCGGGTACCTGGTAAGCAGGATTCTGGTGATAAAAAGCAATGCTGGCGCCGAGAAGTAATACCAACCAATTGAGGTAGAGCCAGAACAAAAATAGAATAACAGTGGCAAAGCCAGAATACACTGCTTCGTACTTGGCCGAACCCACAATAAACGATGCAAAACCCCAGCCA
>DAOVJZ010000045.1 GCA_030632035.1 Granulosicoccaceae bacterium
ATGGGCTGCATTTTTTGCACCGGCCTTGCCGATCGCAACAGTAGCAACAGGGATGCCCCCTGGCATTTGTACTGTAGATAACAATGCATCCATTCCTGATAACGGACCACCATCCATCGGTACACCAATCACAGGTTTAATCGTATGTGCAGCTACATTACCGGCCAGATGTGCGGCCAGTCCTGCGGCACAAATAAATGCCGCGCAACCACGTACATCAGCATCGTGAACATAACTGCTGGTTGCTTCCGGAGTACGATGGGCTGAGGAAATTCTGACCTCAAATGGAATATCAAATGCTTTTAGCTGGTCAATTGTTGCCTGCATCACTGGCAAATCAGAATCTGAACCCATTAAGATAGCAATGAATGGTTTGGACATGGTATTAATAATCTCCGAGTCTAAATATGTTTTCTAAATTACAGTTTTGCTGGATCCGATGTTCCACATCTTGACCCAACCTACTCCAGATTTTACGATTTTTCTTCAACTGCTTCGATGAATTTACAGTCTTTCTGTGGGCACACTTTTTCTGTTCCGCGCTTCTTGGTTGTTTTGACCGTCAACATAGGCCAACTGCATTCCGGGCAAGCCTCTTCGATGGGTTCATTCCATACTGCATAATCACAATCAGGATACAATGAACAGGAGTAAAAAATCTTGCCGCGACGCGATTTGCGTTTAAGCATGGAGCCATTTTTACATTTAGGACAATCAACACCCGTGTCTTCCGGTTTTTCGAGTGGCTCAATATATTTACAGTCTGGATAACCGCCACAACCGATAAACTTTCCATAACGACCGGTCTTTATTACCAGATCAGAATTACATTCCGGACACTTGCGTCCTTCAACAACTTCTGGCTCGGTACTGCTCTGATCATCACCCACATTGCGTGTGTAATCACATTCGGGATATTCATCACAACCGACAAAGCGACCACGTCTACCTAAACGAATAGAAAGCCCTTTGCCACACTTGGGACATTTTTCGTCCATTGGTTCATGGGTTACATCTTTTCGATTAACTGATTTGTCTTTTTCGACAACCAGTTTTTTGAATGGACCCCAGAATTTTTTCATTAATGGAACCCATTCCTGTTCACCACGTGCAATCGCATCAAGCTCATCTTCAAGGTTCGCCGTGAAGTCATAATCCACGTACTTGGTAAAGTGTTGTGTCAGGAAACGATTGGTAACACGTCCAACATCTGTTGGCATAAACCGACGTTTATCCAGTTCAACATATTCACGATTTTGTAATGTAGAAATAATGGATGCATAAGTCGAAGGACGACCAATGCCATGTTCTTCCAATGTCTTAACCAGGCTCGCTTCAGTGTAGCGTGGTGGCGGCTCGGTAAAGTGCTGTTCATTTCTGATCTGGGTCAGATCAATTTCATCGCCTTCTTTCATTGGCGGCAGAATTTTTTCTGCATCATCTTCTTTCTTGGCATCATCCACATCTTCCTGATAGACCGCCATAAAACCGGGTTCAACCACGGTTGTACCGTTAGCACGGAACACGCCCTTATCGCCTGCGGCCATATCAACACCGACCAGATCCATGGTGGCATGGATCATTTGTGATGCCATGGTACGTTTCCAGATCAATTGATACAGTTTGAGCTGATCCTTGTTCAGGTATTCCTTGATAATATCCGGTGTACGTTTGACCGATGTTGGGCGAATAGCTTCATGCGCTTCCTGTGCATTCTTGGCCTTTGTCTTATAAACATGCGGCTTGGCTGGTACTTTTTCCGGACCAAATCGTTTTGCAATCGATTCACGGATCTCATCCAATGCCTCTTGTGCCAGATGTACCGAGTCAGTACGCATGTAGGAAATCAAACCGACGGTGCCGCTGCCGACATCAACACCTTCATATAATTGTTGTGCAGTGCGCATAGTACGCTGTGCAGTAAAACCTAGTTTACGGGATGCTTCCTGTTGCAGTGTTGAAGTAGTAAACGGGGCTGCTGGATTACGCTTGCGTTTTTTCTTCTCAACACTGGTAATTTTTAATTTACCATTAGTGGCCTTGGTTAAAACATTATTTGTTGACTTGGCATCTTTATCATTATTAATACTAAACTGGGTCAGCTTCTCGCCCTTGTACTGGGTCAATCTGCAAGCAAATTTTTGTTTTCCCTTTTTTAGATCACCTTCAATAGTCCAATATTCACGCGGTTCAAATTTATCTATCTCTTCTTCACGCTCAACAATCATGCGCAAGGCCGGGCTTTGCACACGACCAGCCGACAAACCGGGACGAATTTTTTTCCAGAGTAATGGTGATAGATTAAAACCAACAAGAAAATCGAGTGCACGACGTGCCTGCTGTGCATTCACCATGTCCATAGAAAGATCACGTGGATTATCTACCGCATCGATAATCGCGTTCTTGGTGATTTCATTAAACACAACGCGTTTAACTTTTTTACCTTTCAGCAGTTTTTTGCCTTTTAACAATTCATATATGTGCCATGAGATCGCTTCACCCTCGCGATCCGGATCAGTTGCGAGCAGGAGTGTGTCTGCTTTTTTCATTGCCTTGGCAATGGCATCAATGTGGCGTTGATTTTTTTCAAGCGCCCGATAGGTCATTTCGAAATTATGTTCGGTATCAACCGAACCTTCCTTGGGTAACAAGTCACGTACATGACCATAGGTAGCCAGTACCTTGAAGTCCTTACCCAGATATTTTTCAATCGTCTTCGATTTAGCCGGCGATTCTACTAATACAAGATTTTTACTCATAACACCCTATTGGAAAAGCAAAGCCCGCGAAATGCGGGCAGTGAAAATAAAATACGTAACCTGATTCATTTCTGATTAATGTGGTGCACCAACCATCTCTTCATAAACCAGGTCTTCCATCCAGGCGAAGGCATCTTCCTGCCCCGGCTGGTTAAACAATACTAACAATATGACCCACTTCAGTTGCTCAAGGGAAATATCATCGGTTTCCAATGCCATAATACGGTCGAGAATCAATTCTCTTGAGTGCGCATCGAGAATTCTGACCTGCTCCAGAAACATCAGGAACCCTCGACAAGCCATATCCAGTTTCTCTGTCTCTCGGTCAGTATAGACACGAATCGAGCCCGTGTGAGCCAATCGTGTCACCCCGTTTCCTTCCAGCTTCTGGGGATTAAGATCCTCAAGCCAGGAAAAGGCCTTGATAACCTCGGGCTCGGAAAAACCGGCACCCACTAACTCATTTCTTAACGTCTCCTCATCTACTGCCAGTTCTGTTTCATCATCATTTATATAGTTTTCAAAGAGATACACCAAAACATCAAGCACATTTTCTTTCATAGCAAGCTCTCTTTTGTTGTTTTTATTATGAAACCCCCCGCTGCAGAAGAGACAAAACCTCGCAACTCCAATATTAATAGCATGGATGAAACTTTCTCGATCGTCAATCCAGTTCGTTCTATAAGCATATCAACCGATATCGGGTCATAACCGATGCATTCAAGTAGGTCACGGTACTCTTTTTCCGGGATTTCCCTGTTTTCAGGTTGTTCGACCGAGAGTTTGGGCAAAAATTCCACATGTGCCAATGGCCCAAGCTCTTCCAGAATATCATCCACGGTCTCAACCAGCTTGGCTCCCTGCCGGATTAGCCGGTGACAGCCCTTGGCCAGCGGGTTATGGATGGAACCGGGAACAGCAAATACTTCCCGACCCTGTTCTGCTGCGAGCCTGGCTGTAATCAGGGAACCACTGCGTTGTGCTGCCTCTATCACCAATACACCCAAACTAAGGCCACTGACTATTCGGTTACGACGTGGAAAATGATTTGCCAAAGGGGGTGTCCCAATCGGAAATTCAGAAACCAGTGCTCCACCCTTTTCAACGATCTCATGTGCAAGGTGTTTATTCCGTGCCGGATAAACCCGATCCAGTCCCGTGCCGGTCACTGCAATGGTCTTGCCACCTGTGAACATTGCACCCCGATGACTGGCGGCATCAATTCCAAGTGCCAGACCACTGGTAATAACAAACCCGGACTGTGCCAGTGTGTGTGCAAACTGTTGTGCTGTTTCACTACCGCCACCAGTCGGGTTACGACTCCCTACCATGGCAACTTGATAATGTGACAAACACGATACATCACCATGTACATATAACACGGGTGGTGCATCTGTTATTTCTTTGAGTAAAGGGGGGTAACGTGGATCAGAAAATAAAATGATATGGTTGTTTTCTTTTTCCAACCATTCCAGATCTTTTTCTATATTTTTTGTATCGGGTAACTTTAACCATTTAAAGGTTTTTGCAGTTACACCTTCGATGTGTTCATTTTCATGAACAGCTTTTAACAAACGTGATGGAGAATACCCGGCTTCCAATAGAGTGTTAAATGTATGAATCCCCAGACCCGGGGCATGCGCGATAACCAACCAATCAAAAATTTCTTCCATGACAATACTCCAACCAATCCTTTGGTTGGTTCAGTATAACCTATTTTTTCAGGGATTAACTACCGTATCCATAATATGAATAGGTTTAATCGCTTCCATCACCAACGCATAGCTAACACGCTCGTAAGTGCGGAAAATCATTAATAAACCAGCTCTTTCATTAGGAAGCTTAACCATTTCATTCTTATTCATAGTATCGCGCACTTGCTCGCCGGTTTGATAAACCGCCAGTACATTGCCAGCAGTCAGGCCATCGGTTTCACCCTTATTGAGTGCAACAACCTGATATTGACCAATCTGGCTCACGCCATCCACAACAGAAATAATACGGCCTTCAATCGACTGCTCTGGTGAACGGGGTGTGTAGTAATGGTGAATAGCCTCATCTTTTACAGGCAACAATCGATCACCTTTCAGAACCTCACGACGAGTTTGTGTCAACATGAAACGAGCGGGATCACCTTCTGCCTGCATTTCTGAATCACCCAGATAAAGAGCTTCATAACCGATCTCTTCACCTGATTCAGGATCAATAAATGCTTTATTGGAACGCAACACTTCATAGCGACTGGTTTTGTCTTCTTTGTTGCGGTTACGAACAAACACCTCAACACCTTCACCACCGATTAGATGCTCTGATGCAAACGATAGAATATAGGCGGCATTGTCTATTTCTTCTTTACCTACAATGCGATTGCTGTTCATGAACTGGCGAATCGCATCAACCGGAATCGTCGGAATCGCACTTTCAATCCGGGATTCACGCACGGTAGGGGATAATTTAACGGTTGGGCGGCCACGCTGGATTTCCAGACTAGGTACGCCATTTTTCCAGGTCAGTACAATAACATCACCTGGGTAAATGAGATGCGGGTTCTTAATTTGTGTGTTTACATGCCAGATTTCCGGCCACTTCCATGGGTTCTGGAGAAAACGACCTGAAATATCCCAGAGGGTATCGCCTTTGACCACCACGTAACGATCTGGATGATCAGCCTTGAGTTTGACTACATCGGCCATCAAGTTGACTGAAAACAGAGCGATCAACAAGACAAACAGGTACTTTCTAAACATCATTCTATTCCCTTATTCCGTTATTTTTTAAGGACATACCGAAGTATAGGCAGTATACTGGGCACACCTAAATGCAAAACTGACACATGCGGGTTTTCGCGCCTATATAATATAGTGTCACTTACGTACATTACTTTAGCAGGATAAATTTTATCTGCACTATCAAAAACTTGATGCAATTCACATGTCATTACTGAATATTCTTCATTACCCGGATCCCAGACTGCGCAACCATGCACGGCCTGTCGAAAATGTCGATAATGATGTCCGTAAAATCATCGATGACATGCTCGAAACCATGTATGCCGCTCCTGGTATCGGACTGGCTGCAACCCAGCTCAATATCGCCAAACAGATTATCGTGATCGATATTTCCGAAGATAAAAACCAGCCCGTGTGCCTGATCAACCCCGAAATTATGGAATCAAGTGGCACTGAAAAAATGGAAGAAGGCTGCTTGTCTGTGCCTGATATTTTTGAAGAAGTCGAACGTGCAGAAAAAATAAAAGTCCGTGCACTGAATCGGGGTGGTGACTCCTTTGAACTGGAAACCAACGGTCTGCTGGCAGTATGTATTCAGCACGAGATGGATCACCTTGATGGCAAATTATTTGTGGATTATCTGTCATCACTCAAACAAAAGCGTATTCGCAAGAAGTTGGAAAAAGTACGCAAACAAATTCTTTAGCCTATGCCCGCTCAAAATCTCAGGATCATTTTTGCCGGCACACCTGATTTTTCAGTGCCTGCGCTGGAAACTCTTATAAATTCACAACATGAAATTATCGCCGTTTATACACAACCCGATCGCCCGGCTGGTCGTGGCCGAAAACTGAAGGCCAGTCCGGTAAAAAAAATGGCATTAAAAAATAATATTCCTGTTTATCAACCTGAATCCTTAAAAGAAAAATCCGAGCAGGAAAAGATCGCACAATTGAAGCCAGATGTAATGGTAGTCGTCGCTTATGGTTTATTATTACCAGAAACTGTTTTATCTATTCCGGAATTTGGTTGTTTGAATATTCATGCTTCTATTTTGCCGCGCTGGCGTGGTGCTGCACCTATTCAACGCGCCATCCTTGAAGGTGATAGCGAAAGCGGTATCAGTATTATGCAAATGGATGTTGGCCTTGATACCGGTGATGTCCTCACTATTGCAACATGCCCTATTGAAAAAAATGAAACCGGCGGCAGTCTGCATGACAGGCTGGCAATACTGGGGGCACAACCCTTGCTTGATATATTGGCACAATTACAAGATGATTCAGTGAAACCTGTCAAACAAAATGATAATGATGCTTGCTATGCAAAAAAACTGTCCAAGGAAGAGGCATTGATTGACTGGAGCAAACCAGTCACAGAAATTGACAGGATGATTCGCGCCTTTAACCCATGGCCGATTGCATTTACAAAACTGGATGATAAAAACATGCGTATCTGGTCCGCAACTGCACATAATAATAACAACGATAAAACCCCCGGTACGGTTTTAAATTGTAATAAAGACGGTATTGATGTAGCAACAGGACAAGGTGTGCTGCATATTGAAAAACTACAAATGCCGGGTGGCCGTGCCATGCCTGCATCAGAATTTATTAATGCACATGATATTTCAAATACCATTTTGGGCTAATGGGTAACGCCAAAAAAAAGCCTCTCTCTGCCCGTCAGGCAACAATGCAGGCAATAAAGCTGGTTGTTGATAAACATCAGTCTCTGGCTACTGTTTTACCTGAACTTTCAAAAAATATAAAACTGAATGAACAAGCCCTGTTTCAGGAAATGACTTATGGGTGCTTACGCTGGTTTTTAAAACTTGATGCCATTGTTAACAAACTGGTAAAAAAACCTTTCAAGGAACGTGATCGGGAAATCCATTTCCTCTTGATTGTTGGTCTATATCAACTTATCTATATGCGCATACCAGCACATGCCGCTGTTGATGAAACTGTAAAGATCACCAACAAGATTGGTAAAAAATGGGCAGCAGGGGTGGCAAATGCCGTATTAAGAAACTTTCAACGTGAACAGGAAAATATTCTGGAAGAAATAAATGGAGAATATATTACCGCTTATGCTCATCCAGAATGGCTAATTGATTTATTAAAACAGTCATGGCCTGAAAATTGGGAGACTATCTTGCAGGCCAACAATGAGCGGCCTCCCATGACATTAAGAGTCAATTTGCTTAAAACAGATTGTGATAACTATGGTAAACAACTTGTTGAAAAAAATATTTCATATAAAACATCTACATTCAACGAGTCAGCCCTGACTCTCGATAACCCTGTAAATGTAGATCAACTTCCCGGTTTTTTTGATGGTTTTGTCTCGGTTCAAGATCAAGCTGCACAGTTTGCAGCCATATTGCTTGCATGTAAAAAGGATCACCGTATCCTCGATGCGTGCGCTGCACCGGGTGGAAAAACCGGACACATAATTGAAACCTGCCCCGACGCTAAAACAGTGGTGGCTATTGATAATGTGGAAAACCGAATCCAGCTTGTCCGTGAAAACATGACACGACTCGGATTCAAGGCAGAATTGATCACTGCTGATGCCTCTCAACCCGAAAAATGGTGGGATAAAAAACTATTTGATCGCATCCTGCTGGATGCCCCCTGTTCTGCCACTGGTGTCATACGCAGACACCCGGACATCAAACTACTGCGTCAGGAAGAGGATATCAAACAGCTTGTTAAAACTCAGGAAACCCTGCTAAAAACGCTCTGGGATCTGCTCGCACCAGATGGACTACTGGTTTATGCAACCTGCTCAATATTACCGGATGAAAACGAGAACCAGATTGCACGTTTTCTTGATTCCTGTAATGATGTTCAGGAACAGAATATTGATGTGGAATGGGGGAAAAAAGTCAGTCATGGCCGACAAATTCTTCCCGGAGAACATGGAATGGATGGTTTTTATTATGCCTGTTTACGCAAGGTATAGCCTGTTGCTAATCAGAACCTGTTTTGTATTCCTGATACTACAGGCTCCTTTCGTACAGGCAGAAAATAATCGGCCACCTAGCGGGTTTAACATCAATAGTGCAACTGTTCAGGAAAAAGATAATGTTTTTTATCTTGATGCCAGTATTGATTACTGGTTTAGTGAACAGGTACTGGAAGCACTGGACAATGGTGTACCACTTAATATTTTTGTTGAAATACAGGTTGTTGAAAAAAGAAATTTTTTGTGGGACAGAACGATGGTTAATGTAACGCAATATTATCAACTTCAATATCATGCATTAACAAGACAGTTTGTCCTGCGTAATTTAAATTCCAATAACAACTATAACTTTCTCACGCTGCAATTGACGCTGTCATCACTCGGCACAATTTCACAATTGCCTGTTTTTTCAAAAAAATTATTTGATGATAATGCCAACTACCAGATACGTATTAAACCCTCACTTGATATAGAAGCATTACCTTCACCTTTAAGGCCTGTTGCCTATATCTCATCAGAATGGCAACTTGCTGGAAAATGGTATTCATGGCAGCTGAAAAACTAAAACAATTCAGTACCAGCTTTAAACCCGTTGCCTTATTGTTTTTCGGGGTGCTGGTGTTGTTGTTCCTGATGAGTGCCGCTACCGAAAATTCAGCCCAATTCAGCCGTATGTATTCAGTTATGTTAATCGTGGCTGTTTCCGGTCTGGCACTGCTTCTTGGCCTGATCACCATCAACCTGATACAACTGGTACGACGTTATCGAAAGCGTGTGATGGGTTCACGTATGACACTGCGTCTGGTGACCTTGTTTATTGTCCTTTCCTTATTGCCGGTTTCTGTTGTTTATTATTTCTCACTCCAGTTTTTGCATCGCGGAAT